>NZ_CP023278.1:3892500-4160000 GCF_002896875.1 Nostoc sp. CENA543 | reverse complement strand
TGCTTCTAGGCAAACCTCCTAGTTGTCTTTGCAGTCTCACCTCCTTTCTCACTTAGCGATGATTTGGGGACCTTAGCTGGTGGTCTGGGCTGTTTCCCTCTTGACAATGAAGCTTATCCCCCACTGTCTCACTGGCAATGTGTGCATCGGGTATTCTGAGTTTGTCTCGATTTGGTACCGGTCTCCCAGCCCGCACCGAAACAGTGCTTTACCCCCCGACTATATTCATTACCGCTGCGCCTCAACACATTTCGGGGAGAACCAGCTAGCTCCTGGTTCGATTGGCATTTCACCCCTAACCACACCTCATCCGCCGATTTTTCAACATCGGTCGGTTCGGACCTCCACTTGGTGTTACCCAAGCTTCATCCTGGACATGGTTAGATCACCAGGGTTCGGGTCTATAACTACTGATTATCGCCCTCTTCAGACTCGGTTTCCCTTTGGCTCCAGCTATCACGCTTTAACCTACCAGTACCTATAACTCGCCGGCTCATTCTTCAACAGGCACGCGGTCATCCGTTTAATCGGACTCCCACTGCTTGTAAGCTGACGGTTTCATGTTCTTTTTCACTCCCCTTTCGGGGTTCTTTTCACCTTTCCCTCGCGGTACTTGTTCTCTATCGGTCACACAGTAGTATTTAGCCTTACGAGATGGTCCTCGCTGATTCACATGGGATTCCTCGTGCCCCATGCTACTCGGGATTCAGCTTCTATCCTTGAGTTTTCGACTACAAGACTTTCACTTTCTCTGGTGCATCTTTTCAATGCTTCGTCTAACCGCTAGATTCGATTTTGCTGTCCCACTACCCCAGTCAGTAAACCGACTGGTTTAGGCTCTTCCCCTTTCGCTCACCACTACTTAGGGAATCTCTTTTGATTTCTTTTCCTCCAGCTACTAAGATGTTTCAGTTCGCTGGGTTGGCTCTTTCCTGTCTATATATTCAACAGGTAGTATCAAGGGTTGCCCCATTCGGACACCTCCGGCTCAATGTTTGCTTCCAACTCCCCGGAGTATTTCGTCGGTAACCACGTCCTTCTTCGCCTCTGTGTGCCTAGGTATCCACCATCAGCTCTTATTCGCTTGACCACTTTTTACATTGGTTCAAATCCTGCAAACACTTTCATCCTGAAGATTCTTGTGTCTGCCTGCTCTTTTCGCGTTTCTATGCAGTTTTCAAGGTTCTGGCTGAGTTTCCTCAGCAGTCTAACTCCCGTTAGTTGCTGATTTTTTCTCTGTTTAAAATTGTTCAATCTAGACTTAAACCTAGACCGGAATAGTAATACTTTGAAAGCTTTCACCAATCTCGACCGACCTAGAGTAGACCATCTCAGTCTCTATTCGCTCTTCGCTTCTAGCTTTTGGCTTTCGGCTCTTCGCTTTCGATTTCTGATTTGGGTAGGTCTCCCTAAAAGGAGGTGATCCAGCCACACCTTCCGGTACGGCTACCTTGTTACGACTTCACCCCAGTCACCAGTCCTACCTTAGGCATCCCCCTCCTCGAAAGGTTGAGGTAATGACTTCGGGCGTGACCAGCTTCCATGGTGTGACGGGCGGTGTGTACAAGGCCCGGGAACGAATTCACTGCAGTATGCTGACCTGCAATTACTAGCGATTCCTCCTTCACGAAGGCGAGTTGCAGCCTTCGATCTGAACTGAGCTACGGTTTCTGAGATTTGCATCACATCGCTGTGTAGCTGCCCTTTGTCCGTAGCATTGTAGTACGTGTGTAGCCCAAGACGTAAGGGGCATGCTGACTTGACGTCATCCCCACCTTCCTCCGGTTTGTCACCGGCAGTCTCTCTAGAGTTCCCAACCTAATGCTGGCAACTAAAGACGAGGGTTGCGCTCGTTGCGGGACTTAACCCAACATCTCACGACACGAGCTGACGACAGCCATGCACCACCTGTGTTCGCGCTCCCTAAGGCACTTCCCCCTTTCAGGGAAATTCGCGACATGTCAAGTCTTGGTAAGGTTCTTCGCGTTGCATCGAATTAAACCACATACTCCACCGCTTGTGCGGGCCCCCGTCAATTCCTTTGAGTTTCACACTTGCGTGCGTACTCCCCAGGCGGGATACTTAACGCGTTAGCTCCGGCACGGCTCGGGTCGATACAAGCCACGCCTAGTATCCATCGTTTACGGCTAGGACTACTGGGGTATCTAATCCCATTCGCTCCCCTAGCTTTCGTCCCTCAGTGTCAGTTACGGCCTAGTAGCACGCTTTCGCCACCGGTGTTCTTCCTGATCTCTACGCATTTCACCGCTACACCAGGAATTCCTGCTACCCCGAACGCACTCTAGCTTTGTAGTTTCCACTGCTTTTATGAGGTTAAGCCTCACTCTTTAACAGCAGACTTTCAATGCCACCTGCGGACCCTTTACGCCCAATCATTCCGGATAACGCTTGCATCCTCCGTATTACCGCGGCTGCTGGCACGGAGTTAGCCGATGCTTATTCCTCAAGTACCTTCAGAATTATTCCTTGAGAAAAGAGGTTTACAACCCAAGAGCCTTCCTCCCTCACGCGGTATTGCTCCGTCAGGCTTTCGCCCATTGCGGAAAATTCCCCACTGCTGCCTCCCGTAGGAGTCTGGGCCGTGTCTCAGTCCCAGTGTGGCTGATCATCCTCTCAGACCAGCTACTGATCGTCGCCTTGGTGCGCTCTTACCACACCAACTAGCTAATCAGACGCGAGCTCATCTCTAGGCAGCAAGCCTTTTACCTTTCGGCACATCCGGTATTAGCCACCGTTTCCAGTGGTTGTCCCCGACCTAGAGCTAGATTCTCACGCGTTACTCACCCGTCCGCCACTAAATCCGAAGATTCCGTTCGACTTGCATGTGTTAAGCATACCGCCAGCGTTCATCCTGAGCCAGGATCAAACTCTCCGTTTTGTTATTTCCGGAGTTTTTCACTGAAAGTTAGAATTTCAGTTTTCCTTGCTATAATTTTTAAAGTCTTTGGGAAGTCCCAAAACCAATTTGTTTGACGAGGATTGGTTTGTGCTTCGCTTTCAAAGTATTCTTTTTTCTCGGTTCGGTTGTGTGGTCGCTCTCGACTCATCACTTTATCTAGGTTAGCTAACTTTTTTATCCCCGTCAAGGGGTTTGAGGAAAAATTTTTGGAATTTATCTGGTGCGTTCTACCTAAAAAGCTACAAATGCTTACATAACAAGTGTTTGTAGCTTCTTCACCCCCCTGGTTCTATTTATGAATGAGCAGGTCTTGCAGTTTGGCTACCATCTCGGCTCGTGCTGAAACTCCAAGTTTACGGAACATTCTTTTTAGGGCTTGCTTAACTGAATTCTGGGTAATCCACAATCTTTGAGCAATTTCGATGTTGGTTAATCCTTGAGCCACTAGTTCAGCAATTTGTATTTCTCTAGGTGTTAACGGGCTGGATGATAGGGAAGGAAAGGTTTTGGGTGCGGTTCTAAGGGTGGCTAGTTTGGTAGATATATGAATGCAAATTGCGCTTAGGTCTGCTAGGTCGTTGGCGTTGAATGGTGGATTTCCTTTGTCGCGGGCAAAGTTGAGTGTCCCAATTAGGCGACCATCGCAGACAATTGGCCCGGTCATAACGTGTCCGTGGTCATGACGTGGACATAAATCTTTCCAGTCTTCTGGGGTTAATATCAATTGTTCATGGGTTGGTGCATGACGTTCAACTACATATTGCCCAATGGGATTACTTTCTAAGCAGACTGCTGGAATACTTTTAGTATCAGGGTCGTTGTGTGATTGACTATCTATTAGATGGATACCCCAACGTTGGACACCAAAATATTCGCCAATTTTATCCATGAGCGTTTGCTTTAATTCTTGCTCACTACGGATATTGGCGATCGCATGAAACACGTCATGTAGAGAAATAGGCATAAGTGTACCCAGTTGGGGTCTATGCGAGACTCAACAATTACTTCTATGCTAATACCAGCACAAAGAAAAAAGGCAAAAGTCACAAGGCAAAGAGCAAAAGAAAGAATGCTGATTTTGGCAATTTTCTATATATGCTAGGTATTTGCTTGATTTACGCCGAAGTTTACGATAAATCACTGCGCTAGGAGAAGCACATGACAGTTACACAACTCTCTGCTCAGGAACTTTTCCGGGCTGCTTATGACAACCGTTATACTTGGGATAAGAATTTCCCCGGTTATACAGCAGATATCACCTATAAATATGATGGGCAGGTAATTACAGGTAAAGTGATCATCAACGCTGAACTCAAAGCGGAAGTTTTGGGTGTGGATGATGAGTCAGTCAAAAAAGCTATTCATGGACAAGCTTGGGAGATAGCTATTCACCGTGTGCGCCGCACCTTTGAGGAAACCCACGGTGCAAATACATTTCGTTATGGTGCAACTGACGAAGATGGATCTGTAGAAATTTTAATGGGTGGTAAGGCGGAAGGCGATCGCTATAAAGTCCACAATAATATTGTCACTCTTGTTCATCGCCATATTCATGGTGTAGTTGTGACTATTAATACTTTTAGTGTTCACAACACTGGGGAAGGTTATCTGTCTCACACTTATGATTCTGTTTACCATGATCCTCAAACTGGGGAACAAAAAGGCGGAGTCAGCAACTTTGTGGATGAATACGAACAGGTAGGGAACTACTTTATTCTCAATCGGCGTGAAATTCGCACGGAAATTTCTGGAAAAACCTCTGTTCAAGAATTTGCTTTCTCTAACATTCACCTGTTATAGCCTGTGACTGCTTAAGTGAGGTTTTTGCTCATTGAAGGTCAAATATATTTCAAGGACACCCTCACAAGGTGTCCTTTCTTTAGTCATAAATCATAATGAATTAACAGACTGTACTGTAAAAATCAAGCTACTAAGTAGTATTAATTAGCTATTTGTACGGTAAAAATATAAATTTTTGATGAAAAAATACATCATATTGGCACTAACACCTATGATTTGCCACCGAATAACTTTAAACTTGCATTAATATACTCTTATTTTTAACAAAATCCGACACTAACCATGAATTTAAGGTTATTTTGTCAGGGATTGACAGGGCTAACCATAGCTTTGTTGACTATAACTGTGACTCAGCCCAGTCGCGCTGAAGGTACTACATTTTACTGCGCTAAGAACAAAGGTATACCTGTAACCTTTGCGCGCACTCAGGATGGGAAAAAAGTCCCGATTATTCGCTGGGTTTCGAGTAATTACTTTCCACCGCCGTGGACCGCTCAACGGCGTTGTGCGGAGGTATCGCGTAGATTTCAGAGAAACTACGATAATGGCAGACTCAGACGGATTAAAACTGGCACACTGAGAGGAGAGCCTGTAGTCTGTGCAGCGATGAATCAAAATAGTGCTTGTACAGATAATACTTTATTATTTACTCTCAAGCGTGGTACTGATCCAAATGCTATTGTCCGTAGGTTATTTGACCGACGGGCTTTGGCTGCTGGTAATGCACTGAATGAAAGTGCGAGTAATAGTGAAAGTAGTCCAGTTGACATTGACTTTGATATCTATCTGCAAAATGCCACAACTGACTCCATTGATAATTCTGCCTCAGAAACTAGCAATTCCACATCTGAAGCAGGTATTCCTTGATAGCATCGGCCAGGGAGTAATTCTGAAAATTATATGATCTGGGGCAGTGGGAAAGTTATCGCCTGTGTTGGCGGTTTATTAATGTTGTTGTTGGCAGATGTGAGTGGTTGCACTACATCTGCGCCTGTAGATAACAAAGTTTCCCAGACTACGCAATTGTCATTAGAGAAATTGCGTCAACAAGCACAGGGAATAACAGTCAAAGTGATGTCAACGGAATTTCTTGGCTCAGGAATTATACTTGGTAGACAAAACACAGTTTATACTGTGATTACCAATGCTCATGTACTCAGAGCCGGGACATCTCCGTATCGGATTCAAACTGTAGATGGTCAAATACATAAAGCTAATTTGCTATCTAAGGTGAGATTTAACAAGCATGATTTAGCTGTTTTGGAGTTTCGCAGTGTTGGTACTAATTATCATGTAGCTGCTTTGGGTTATCCGCCAACGGCAGGTGATGAAGTCTTTGCTACTGGTTTCCCTTTTGACCAAGAAGAATTAAAGGTAAAAAGTTTTAAGTTGACTAGGGGTAAGGTATCACTAGTGCTGGATAAAGCTTTGGAAGGTGGTTATCAAGTCGGGTATACCAATGAGTTGGCAAAAGGGATGAGTGGGGGGCCGCTACTCAACAGCCGTGGGGAGGTTGTTGGGATCAATGGAATGCACGCTTATCCTCTATGGGATGCACCATCAATGTTTATTGATGGTTTGCAGGCTGATGAAAATTTACATCAGCAGATTATTCGCTTGAGTTGGGCTGTACCTATAGATAAGGTGGTACAAATGATGCCGACTAAAATTTCTCCTAAGATTACATCAGACTGATTAGAGGTCAAGTGATGAAACTCGATAGTAAACTAGCATCGGCAATATTGGGAGTAGCGATCGCATTTGTTCCTGCTCAAATTGCGGTATCATTAACACCTCAAGCTGTCAGTAATATTGCGAAGAAAGTGACGGTCTTAATCACTGGAGCAAAACTTGGCTCTGGTGTAATTATTCATGAACAAAATAACACTTATACTGTACTAACTAACTGGCACGTTGTAGATACCGCAGGAAGTTATACTGTCCAGACTTATGATCAAAATTCTCATCCAGTAGCTTCTAATTTAATTACTCGCTTGCCTGGGGTAGACCTAGCTATTTTACAGTTTACCAGTCGTCAACAATATCCTGTTGTAGCTTTGGGTAATTCCGATTCAGCCACTGAAGGTACAACCGTTTATGTATCTGGCGCGCCTACACCAGTACAAGGTATTGAAACCCGCACAGTTCTAGTTCCTGATGGACGCATTGTTGGTACTAATAGCAATCCCCAGGAAGGTTATGCTTTGATTTATAACAATATTACCTATCCTGGAATGAGTGGTGGCCCTGTCTTAGATGATAATGGACGCTTAGTGGGAATTCATGGCCGTGGCGCACGGGATAAAGAAGGTCAAAAAGTCGGGTTTAACTTGGGTATTCCCATCAATATATTTACTAACTCCAAAATAGCCAACAGTCTCAATTTAAAGGTGGTGACAACAAACACACCACCCACAAACTTTACAACTCCACCACCTAGTAATAACTCTAGGCCGGGTAGACCAACTACCCTAAATGGTTCTGGAACGCCAGGGTCTGGTGTTTGTCCTGGTAGACGTTGTTAAATAAGATATCTTGCTTGAAAATTTTTTACATTTAAACCTTGTTTTTCAGAATTTGAGTTGAAATTCCATGTTTTCCAAATACTTCACATCTGCTTTTACAGCTTTACTGGTGACAACAGCATTAGTCACACCTCATAGCGCGATCGCTCAAACTACGATTGAAGAAGATAAGCTAGATACAGTCAATGGGATGCGTTGGGCTGGCAATGGTTTACCTTTTGATAAGGTAGTGGAAATTAAAGATGCTTTGGTGAATAGTCCTTTAGGTAAAGTAGTGATTGACCGTCATGGAGAAGACCCCCAAGGAGTTTTATTTAAAGAACCATTTGCTGCTCCTAGTCCTGGTAGATTTGTTGTAGTTTCTTTGTGGGGAAGTAAAATAGAAGGCTGCTTTGTGAAAATGATTGTGCAGACAGCACCGAGTGATGGTAGAGCAGAATTAGAAGAAATTGCCCCTAAAATGTTGGAATTAGGTGTAGGAGAGCAAATTTTACAACTGAAGCGCAGCACTAATGCTAAAGTTAGAGGATTTCAAGGGAATTACACCTACACCACCTATGAAAATAGACGCTCAATTGAAAACTCTAGCACTTGGTTTATGACTGATACCCTGTTTGATATCAGTCCTGAAGCTGCTAATTTACTCAGAAATGCCCCAGCCAAAGAAATTAAAGCCCGCTTAACCTTTGAAAATGGCGATACTAAATTAATTCCGATTGGCAGCAGTAATGTTAAGCGTTGGCAAGAAGCTTTTGGTTTTAATAGTTCTTGTAGTGCGCCTCAGTAGGGTTAGTTGAAAAAGTTTCGATCAAGTAGAGAGTAGACCTCTTGCATAAATCTTTTTTTGCCTCACGCAAAGGCGCATTCGCGTAGCGTCTCGTAGAGAAGACGCAAAGAAAGACGCAAGAATCATGACTTTTGCAAGAGGTCTAGTGTTGTTATGGGGATTTAAACCCTGCTACAACACTTTCATGACTAATTTTCTTAATCGCATTCCAATTACTCGCAATTGGCATTCGCCAGCCTGTACCGAAGGCGCGGTCAGTGATTTTTAATCCTGGGGGTGCTTGGCGGCGTTTGAATTCGGCGCGCGCTAACATTTGGATAATTCTGTCTACCACTAAAGGATCATGACCTGCGGCGACGATTTCCCCTACTGATTGGTGTTCGTGAATTAAGCGTTGCAAAATGTCGTCTAAAATTTCGTAGGCTGGTAAGGAGTCTTGGTCAACTTGACCAGGTTTGAGTTCTGCACTGGGTGCTTTGGTGATGACATTTTGGGGGATAATTTCCTCTTGGCGATTTAGCCAGTTACATATCGAGTAAACGCGAGTTTTGGGAACGTCTGCAATGACAGCTAATCCGCCATTCATGTCACCGTAGAGGGTGCAGTAACCCACAGCCATTTCGGACTTGTTACCGGTGGATAATAACAGATAGCCGAATTTATTCGCGATCGCCATTAATAAGTTACCCCGAATTCGGGATTGAATATTTTCCTCAGCAATGCCAAATTCTGTCCCTGCAAACAAATTAGCCAAGCTGTGGTCAAAGCCTTGCATTAATTCACCTATGGGGATGGTTTGGGTTTGTATCCCCAAATTTTTCGCCAAGGCTAACGCGTCACTGATGGAATGTTCCGAACTGTAGGGAGAAGGCATCAGTACACCAAGGACATTTTCTTTACCAAGTGCCGCCGAGGCGATCGCAGCTACTAAGGAAGAATCTACCCCTCCACTTAAACCCAAAATTGCTTTAGAAAAACGACACTTTTGGGCATAATCTCTCACGCCTAAAACCAATGCTTGCCAAATTTCTTCATCTTCAGAAGTGGGTGCGGGAGTGACAGAACTTGATTCTAAATCCAGTTGTGTTTCGTCAAATTCTACTACTAATAAATCAGTAGTAAAACCTTCGGCACGACAGATTACTTCACCTTGAGCATTTAAAGCAAAGCTAAAACCATCAAAAATTAAATCGTCATTACCACCAACCTGATTTGTATAAATGATTGGTTGTTGAAAACGCACTGCACTATGTTGCAGCATCGCTTCGCGGTGACGTTGTTTTCCGACTGTGTAGGGTGAAGCCGATAAATTGACAATTAAATCCACACCCAAAAGTGCTAAATCAGCTATGGGATTAGCAGCATAATGACGCTTACCCCAGAATTCTTCATCATTCCATAAGTCTTCGCAAATGGTTACGCCAATATCGATATTATCTAAAGTGAAATAATTAGCTTGCAGTCCAGCTTCAAAATAGCGATTTTCGTCAAATACATCATAAGTTGGCAATAATCGCTTATGAAAATATTGTTTGATTTTACCGTTTTCTAATAAAGCGATGCTATTAAATAAGCTTTTGCCGCCTGTAGTATGAGCTTGAGAATTTTGTTTCACAGTCCCGACTAATACAGCCAAATTAGCAGGTAAAGCTTGGGCTAACTGCTGCAAAGTTATCTTCATAGCTTCCACAAAACTAGGATTTAATAATAAATCTCTAGGTGGATAGCCACATAAAGAAAGTTCTGGTGTTAATAATAGCCGCACCCCATCTGCTGCGACCTTTTGAGCAACTTCCAGAATTTTCTGAGCATTACCAGATAAATCACCAATTATAGGATTAAGTTGAGCGATCGCAATTTTCATAAGTTAATAGTCAATAGTCAATAGTTAATAGTCATTAGTCATTAGTCATTAGTCATTAGGTGTTCTCCTGTGCTTCCCCTACATCCCAATGCCCAATGCCCCATTCCCAATGCCCCATTCCCTAAATAAACACCAATGGCTTATCTTTAAAAGGAGCAAAAGCATCGGCATCAAATTTATATAAACTGGCGGGACGACCTGCGCCGCGTGATACTTTGATGCCTGTATCAGATAAGAAGCCTAGTTTGAGGAGACGCGCCCGAAAATTAGAATAATCAGAAAAGTTTTCTCCTAAAACTGTGGTGTACAACTGATATAAATCATTCAAAGTAAATGTTTCCGGTAAGACTTCAAAAGCTACCGGACTATATTCCAATTTATTGCGTAATCTTCTATGACCATAGGCCAAAATTTCGTTATGGTCAAAGGCTAGTTTCGGTACTTCCTTAACTGGATACCAAGCAATCCCAGTTACGCCATCTGCAATTAATTCGGCTTCTTCAAATCTCACTAAAGCAAAATAACTAACTGATAGATAACGCACACCATAACTACCAGTGGCTTCTCTGGGGTCACGTTCTGGCCCCCCAAAGGTGTACAACTGCTCTAAATAAAGATTATTAACACGAATTTTCTCCGCCATAATGCGATAGGCTGCATCTTCTAAGGACTCTCCTTGACGGACTAAAGTACCAGGAAGACTCCATTGATTTAAAAATGGTTCTTGCTGTCGCATTACTAAGAGAACCAAGAGACGGTTCTGTACAGTATCTACAGAAAAAATTACATTATCAACACCAACTTTGAAATCGGCCAAAGGTTGTTGATTTAACGAAGTTGAAATTTTTTTGTTGTTGCGTCCGGGCATTTGTACAAATGCTGTTGATTAATATAAGCAGCGATGGGAGGAATGATAGCTGCGGTGTTTCCTTGTTCACGATAAGCTGTGGAGGATACATCTAAACCAGTTAAACTGGCGATCGCAATTTTTCCTCCCAATGCTTGCACGGTTTGTAAGCTAGTTTGATCTATCTCATATCCCGGTCGCGGCACAATTAACAGTTGCACTTGCTGTAATAATTCTTCAATTCGATACCAGCGCGGTAGTTGCTGCAATAAATCTGAACCAATTACCAAAGTAAATTCGGTATCCTCTCCCCAACGCGCTTTAGCCTTAGCCAATGTTTCCAAAGTTCTAAAGCTGCTTAACTCCTGTTCCAGTGCAATGTTTTGTCCTGGTGCTTCTATATCCGTAATCAACAACCGCAACATCGCTGCCCGATGTATCAACTGTGTTTGATGAGATTTAAAAGGATTATCAGCCGCCCAAACCGCTACCCAATCATAGCGTTCAGACAACCACCGCAGAATTTTTTGATGTCCTGCTGTCGGCGGATCAGCACTAGTACCAAATAAAGCGATTGTTTTCATGGTTAGTCAATAGTCATTAGTCATTAGTCATTAGTCATTAGTCATTGGGCATGAGTTCATCTCTACCTTGTCTTCCTTGTCTTCCTTGTCCCCCCTATCCCCCAACTCCCTCAATCAACTCCGCCAAAGCGGGGGAAATTTCCACCGTTAAGGGAATAGCATGATCTAGATGTCTGGTTTTTTCAGGTAAACTTGCTACGGAAGCGGCGGTGCGTTGGCGAATTTCTGCTAGGGTTTCTGGTGGTTGTAGTCTTTGCCCTTCCTTGACTACTAACTGCAATAGGGGTTTTTCTGTGGGGAGGGGTGTTTCTGTTACTAATCCCAGTCTGTCGGCTTGGGCTTGGTTTCCTGCAAATGAGCGAAAAATTTGCTTGCGTCCTGGGTATGTGGTTTTGCCACTGGACTTTTTCATTACAGGAATACCGTCAATTTCCACGAGTTTATACACACCGTTGACTGGTGTACCTGTAACTAATTTTGTGCCTAGTCCATAACCGTCTACTTCTGCATTGGCGGCTTTGAGTCTGGCTATTGCCCATTCGTCTAAGTCGCCACTGGCAAAAATTGTTACTCCAGGTAGGAGCGATCGCACTTGTTGGGATAAACTCACCAAGTCACCGGAGTCTAGCCTTACCCCTGTTAATTCGATTTCTCCCGCATTGACTTTTGTGGCTAAATTTTTTGCCGCCGCTACTGTGTCGTAGGTATCAATTAACAATGGTGCGCCAGGAAAGTAGCGATGAAATGCTGTGAATGCTTGTTCTTCACTCCCTTCCATCGCCGACAACGCCATAACCAAGGCGTGAGCCATCGTACCACTCGGCTGTTCGCCCAGTTGTAGCGCGGCTAACACGTTGGAGGTAGCATCTAACCCGCCGGCTAGGGCTGCCCTGGCTGCCCATAATGAGGCTTGGGGACTAAATGCTCGTCTTGTGCCGAATTCTAAAAGTCTGGCTGTTTCACCTGCAATATCTCGCAATCTTGCCGCCCTGGTAGCTATCAGGGTTTGATAGTTGAGTGTATTTAATAGATAGGTTTCCACTAGTTGCGCTTGCCACAGAGGGGCTTCTATTCGCAACAATGGCTCGTTAGCAAAAACAGCCGTTCCTTCTGGTACTGCCCACACATCCCCAGTAAACCGTCCCTCGGCTAGCAATGACCAAAAGCTGTCGCTAGCTTGGGCAAAAATCCCCGTGGCTTGTAATGCGGCTATCTGTTCAGAACTAAAACGCAAGTTTTCTAAATATTCCAATGCTTGCGCTAAACCCATCGCAATTAAATAGCCAAAACCCTCCGGCGATCGCCTGACGAATAACTCAAAGCTAGCCCGCTTTTGTTCTACACCTTCACCCACATAACAAGCTGTCATTGTTAATTGATAAAGGTCAGTCAGCAGGCTGTAATCTGCCGCAGAGATGTCTAATTTTGGTTTCTGGTGGCTATCCCAGGCTGGGAAAGGTGTCATACCAGAGTTTCCTTACAAGAATGTTGCTTTGTATTATGGTAGAATTTACCATAAATAATGTCAAGCACCAAAAGTATAAAGTTTTCAAGAACGAAAATGCCGTGTTTGCATAGCTTACAATATTTACTTAAACTATTAATTAACTTTTCTTAATGGTCATTTTTATCAAAAACTGATATTTGTGTGTATAAATGTCAATCAAAATCACCACAAAAAGCCACGAATTTACAAAACATTTGGCTGTTTTTAGTTGAGTTTCAGACTTCTAGCAAATAGAAATTTTCTGTTAGAATAGACATAGAAAGTAATAAACCTAGAATCAAGTGAAGTATTGCAAAGCAAGCTAAAAAACTGTTGCATATATTGTCAATATATTGAGAAATTAAGTCAGCGAAAAAAATCAGAATTAAAGTAGAGAAACCAAGATAAATTGGCTCAAAAAGGAGTCGAATGTTATGGCTATCCCCAGAATAATTGCTAGCATTACTCAGTATATTTCTGAAGCCGTAATGCGGATTTTTGCGCCTAACGATGATGCTTATCCCAATATTGGTGTACAGCCTTTTACGGGTGAGCCTTACAAAAAGGGTTCTGCTGAAAGTTGGTAAATAGCAGTGCAGAAGTTAGTCTATATATTCAATCTATTTCAATCCGCGATAAACACAGATTTTATAGTCTGTGTTTATCTTTATTTTTGTGAGATTAGCTATTGAATATAAGTAGCTAACGTTTTTAAATCTGGAACTTCCAAATCAGGCTCGCCAATAGACGCAAGTGTAGCACCAGAGCCAGTTTGACCCATTCTACGATTAACCCAAACTGCTGAGAATCCTAACGATTTAGCGGGGATAATATCATGATAAACGCTAGCAGCAACGTGTAAGATTTTCTCGGTTGGTAGTTTGATTTTCTCAATTGCTTGTTGGAAATTTTTTAATGAAGGTTTATAGCTTTTGACCTGTTGAGCAGTGATAATTTGGTCAAATTCTACTTCTAATTTTTTGGCAGAAAACGCAAATAAATCATCATCAACATTAGATATAATCACTAATTGAAACTTTTGCTTGAGTAATTTTAACGCTGCAACTGTATCAGCAAAAGGTTGCCAATCTTGGATGGAATTCGCTAGGGAATTAATTTCTAGTTCTGTTGGTGCAAAATCAAATTTTTCACTAAATTTCTGTACCACTTTTTGTAAAACTTCTCGATATGAAATATATTCTCCTTGTTCTAACTGAGATTCAAAATCAGCAAAATTTTCTAGTATTGCATCATCTTGTAAGTTGACATGATGACTGGTTAAGATGGGTTTAATAGCAGTTAATAGTCCTGTTTCCCAATCTATAAGCGTGCCATAGCAATCAAAAGTTATGGCTTGATACTGATGTAAATCAATCATAAGCTCCACTAATCTAAGTTTTATCGTGACTAGTTTCTGAGAGTAAGTAGAACGGGGTAAATAATTAAAGGTTTGTAGAGAGAACTAAAGTTCTCTCTACGTTCGCGTAGCGTGTCGTAGACAGACGCTTCGCGAACAAAAAAAGGACTAAAGTCCTTACTACGAACTGAATTCTAGTATTTTTAGATGACTTAAGATTGGGTTGTTTTTCTGAAGTCGTTTTACTAAGCATCACTCACAAAAAATCTTAACCTAAATTTGTACTATTTTTAACTCCTTCTTTGCTTATAGTGTATCGCTTAGTCGGATGATTGGGAGGTAACTGTGTTATATTACAGTAACTCTATCGGTTTTTAGGAGTAGAACTTTCATCACAACATTGATTCAGAACAAATAAGAGTTGATAACGGCTAACTTCTGACTTTCAATTTCTGAATTACGACTTAATTTATCGTCAATTCAAGGGTTTAAGACTCCTACGTTTATACGTAGTATCAGTTGATTGGGGGTTTAAATCCTCAACTCCAACTGTCTTTAATTTTGAATTTTGTAGGCGCAAGCCTTGCCGTAGGCTATTTTGAATTTTGAATTGTTCATGTGGTGTTTTCTTACTGAACTTTGAGGAGTAAAAATGTTTGAGGCTGTCGCTATTGCCTGGTTGTTATTGTTTTTTGGTGATTTTTTATCTACATTTGTTTATCATGTACCAGAACACGTTTTTGGGAGCCTCCATCTGAAAACCCATCATTCATGGAAGAAAGATTTTCGTCACTACGCAATTTTGACATTAAATGTACAGGTGCTTTTAGATGGTATATTAGGAGCCTTACCATATTTATTAGTCGCTGTACCTTTGTGGTATTTCTCTCCTATTGGGGTAATTTTGGGCTTATTATTAGGTCAATTTCATGTGTGGTGGAGACACATTAGCGTTTTAGGTTGGAAAACTCCTAAACCCATCGATTTTTTGTGTCAAATTTTATTTATCACTACTCCTGAAAGACATTGGTTACATCACCAAAAAACAAATCTAGGTTTTGGCGATATCTTTACCTTTTTTGAACAACCTGCACAAATTTGGTTTCGCTGGCTAAGACTTTTAAGGGTACGTCTGCGTTACTCGCGTATTTAAAAAATGGGTAATGGGGCATGGGGCATTGCTTTTATGCAAATTAAATGCTGATTAGCTTACCATTCAGAAAAGGGATGTTTAACTAAATAGCTATTGTAATATTTAGGGTTGCCGGATACTTCTTCACCAATCCAATCTGGTAACTCTATTTGCTGTGATTCATCAGTAAGTTCAACTTCTGCTAATATCAATCCTTTATTAACTCCAGCAAATTCGTCTACTTCCCAGACTAAATCATTAACATTAATTTTATATCGAGTTTTTTCAATTAAAGGACGAACGCATAATGTATCTAACATTTCTTGGGCATCTGCTAAAGGGATGGGATACTCAAATTCCGAACGAGAATAATTAACAGTAGGGCCTTTAATGGTGAGATAGCCTTGGTTTTTGACAATGCGAACACGGACTGTTGTGCCTTGGCTAGCAATGTATCCTTGACGATACAAACTCCCTTCAGCTAGCTGTCGCCAAGCATCGCCTTTGACTAAAAATTTTCGTTCAATTTCTTTGGCCATGAATGATCACTTGAGAATGGAGTAGCGATCGCCGTTCGCGCAGCGTCTCCGTTAGGAGAAGGCGGGGCGTAGCCCATCGCACTTACTTCCAAAAGGCTACCATACCTGATTTCACCTTAAAAAACACCACGCTTGATTCAATATAGTTCTTTACAATCATTTACAATTCCCGTAAATTCCCTACTGTAGTAGAATTAGACACGTTATTTCTAAGTGAAAGTAAGAGAAGCAGAGAGGCAGGGGGCAGGGAAAGAGTAATGAGTGCTGTTAGCGGTAGCGCGGCGTTTAGCCGGTGCTGAGTAAGGAGTAATAAGTAATAAGTAATAAGTAATGAGTAATGATTAATAAGTAATGAGTGCTGTTAGAGGTAGCGCGGCGTTTATCAGGTGCTAAGTAGTGACTAATGACTAATGACTAATGACTAATGACTAATGACTATTGACTATTGACTAACTCTTATGAACAACAAAATTGAAACTGACACCTTTATTAATGATTTAGATAAAATAGCTGGAGTAAGACAAGAGATATCTGCTGGTTTGGCACAGATGAGTGAAATTCTCGCTCAAGCAGAATTAGGAAGTCAAAATACTTCGGGTGCATTGGGTTTAAGTGCAGATATTGAAAATATCAATTTAGCTGTTAACAATCTCAATCAAGGCGTGTTTCGCTTACTTGTTTTAGGTGACATGAAGCGGGGAAAAAGCACATTTATTAATGCTTTGATTGGGGAAAATGTTCTGCCCAATGCAGTCAATCCCTGTACTGCTATTTTGACAGTTTTACGTTATGGGGAGAACAAACAAGTCACAGTCAATTTTAATGATAACCGCCAGCCAGAACAACTGGAATTTAAAGAATTCAAACAAAAATATACTATTGACCCCAAAGAAGCTAAAAAGCTGGAAGAGGAGAGAAAATCAGCATTTGCAGAGGTAAGCTATGCTGTTGTTGAGTATCCATTACAACTTTTATCGAAAGGTTTAGAAATCATCGATAGCCCAGGACTAAACGATACAGAATCAAGAAACGAATTATCTTTGGGATACATCAATAATTGTCATGCAATATTATTTGTGATGAGGGCTTCTCAGCCTTACACTTTAGCAGAACGCCGCTATCTCGAAAATTATATTAAAGACCGTGGTTTAACGGTGTTCTTTATTATCAACGGTTGGGATCAAATTCAAGAAGGAATGCTAGATCCAGATGACGAAGAAGAACTGCAAGCAGCCGAGACACAATTAAGACAGGTATTCCAAACAAACCTCGCACCATATTGTCAGATTAAAGGTGAAGATATTTATTCTGAGCGCGTTTTTGAAATTTCTGCGATTAATGCCTTAAGAAAAAGAATAAAGGATCAGTCAGCCTCATTAGAGGGTACCGGATTTCCCGAATTATTGCGATCGCTCAATATCTTTTTAACCCAAGATAGGGCGATCGCTCAACTACAACCAGCCATCATCCTAGCGCGTCAGACTTACAATAATATTCAAGCAGCAATTCAACGCCGCCTTTCCCTACTCACCCAAGATGTGAGTGAAATGAAACAGCGCATTGATTCTGTCGAACCAGAATTTCAACAATTGGCGATGATTCGGGATCAATTTCAAGCCGAAATCCGCGCCACCAGAGACATTCAAGCCAAAGCCGTTGCTGAATCCTTACGCGCTTACATTCTCAATTTGGGTAATACCTTTGAAAAAGACTTCTTAGCCTACCAACCGAACTTAGAATTATTGGACTTTCTAAATAAAGATAAACGCGAAAGCTTTAATATCGCCCTCCAAGAAGCATTTGAACGATACACCGCCGATAAAATAGCTGCTTGGACATTGACAGTAGAACAAGACATGAACACCGCATTTGTCAAACTCTCCACCAGTGCAGCAAAATACGGTGCTTCCTACAGCCAAGTCATCGACCAAATTACCGATAAATTATCAGGAAAAGAAGTCAAATTTAATCCCAAAACCACCAAGGAAGACAATTCACCCATTTGGACAAAATGGGCAATGGGATTATTATCATTGTCTAGCGGTAACATTGCAGGCGTAGCAATGGCGCAAGCAGGCTTTGATTGGAAGAATATCCTACTTAACTATATAGCTGCGATCGGGGTAAACAGCATCACCAGCACCCTAACCGGCGTTTTTCTCGGCCCCGTGGGATTAGCTGTTTTGGGAATGGGTATTGGATTTTTGCAAGCAGATCAAGCGAGACAGAAATTAGTGCAAACAGCCCAAAAAGAATTAATGAAATATCTTCCAGAAGCTGCTGAAGCATATATCCCCCAAGTTCGTACAGGTGTGGAAGAATGCTTCAATACCTACGAACAAGAAGTAATTGAGCAAATTAACAAAGATATCACCCAAAGAAGAACCGAATTAGATAACCTACTCCAACAAAAAACAGCCCATGAAATCAACCTCACCACAGAATCCCAACGTCTCGAAGCCGTAACCACAGCCATTCACCAACAACTAGAGCAAATTGACCAAATTTACCAAACATTGTCTTAAAAACTATGTTTTGGGAATGGGGCATTGGGCATTGGGCATTGGGCATCGGGCATTGGAGTAAAATCTACCTTGTCTACCTTGTCCACCCAGTCCCCATTCCCCATTCCCCATTCCCAAATTTAGTAATACTGCATGAATTAGCTGGTATGATTTGACCCTAACTCACAAAGTACCAAGTACATAAGTAGAACGGTGTAAATAATTAAAGGTTGGTAGTGAGGACTTTAGTCCTCAAATAAGGACTGAAGTCCTTACTACAAAACGAATTTCCCAATTTTCACATTGCTTAATGTAGTTTGGTTTTTTCGCACCGACTTACTTACAACAGTAAAATTTAATCGTAGATAAAAGCTAATTATGGTAGTTGTAGCAGTATTAGCAGCAGGGCGTGGCACTAGAATGAAGTCTAGTTTACCCAAGGTGTTACATTCTTTGGGTGGACGCACGATGGTAGAAAGGGTTTTAGCTTGTGCAGAACCGCTTGCACCGTCACGGCGAATTGTGATTGTGGGATATCAGGCGGAAGAAGTGAAAGCGGCTATTGAGTCGCCTGAGTTGGAATTTGTGGAACAAACTGTACAGTTAGGAACAGGTCACGCTATCCAACAATTGTTACCACATCTTGAAGGTTATACGGGGGATTTACTGATATTAAATGGGGATGTGCCATTGTTACGCACCGAAACCCTAGAAAAATTATTACAAACCCACCAAGCTAATAACAACGCTGCTACGATTCTCACCGCTAACCTAGCCAATCCCAAGGGCTATGGACGGGTTTTTTGTGATAGTAACAACTTTGTGCAACAAATGGTAGAGGATAAAGACTGCACTCCTTTACAAAGACAAAATCAACGAATTAACGCCGGTATTTATTGCTTCCGTTGGCAAAATTTAGCCAAGGTTTTACCAAATTTACAAGCTAATAATGCCCAGAAAGAATACTATCTCACGGATGCTGTGACCCAAGTTGGTCAAGTGATGGCGGTGGATGTGGAAGATGAGCAGGAAATTTTGGGAATTAACGATCGCCTACAATTAGCTACAGCCTCCGAAATCTTACAACGGCGAGTTAAAGAAAAATGGATGTTAGCCGGTGTCACATTAATCGACCCCAACAGCATTACTATCGATGACACCGTAGAATTACAGCCAGATGTGGTCATTGAACCCCAAACTCACCTGCGGGGAAACACTGTGATTCATTCGGGAAGTCGCATCGGCCCTGGTTGTTTAATTGAAAATAGCCAAATAGGTGAAAATGTCACTGTGCTGTATTCGGTAATTACTGATAGCATCATTCAAGCACAGACGAAAATCGGCCCCTATGCCCATTTACGAGGTCACGCGGAAGTAGGTAATAATTGCCGCATTGGTAACTTCGTAGAATTGAAAAACACCCAACTAGGCGATCGCACCAACGTCGCCCACTTATCATATTTAGGTGATACAACAGCAGGTAGTCAAGTAAACGTAGGTGCAGGAACAATCACCGCCAACTACGACGGCGTGAAAAAACACCGCACCAACATCGGCGATCGCACTAAAACCGGCTCTAACAGCGTCTTAGTAGCCCCCGTCACCTTGGGCAATGATGTATACGTGGCGGCAGGTTCAACTGTAACAGAAGATGTCCCCGACGATTGCTTAGTCATTGCCCGTAGTCGTCAAGTAGTTAAACCGGGCTGGAAGAAAGGAGTCTAGGAGTGTAGCTGACTTTTCAAGTTATGTGGAAAAGTTAGCCCAAAACCTAACCCCCAACCCCTAGGGCTGATTCTTTGTGGCGAGAGAAAATGTTAGGAACTTGATACTTTCGTTCCTTGGTTATAAAAGGTAGGTTGAAAACCCCGGAGTAACAGCAACGTAGTTGCGTATTACGTTGCTGTTACTCCGGGGATGAAAACAACTTAAAAGGCTTTAGCCTTCAGTGACGTTTGGTTTTTTAGGTTCTGGCAAAGAATCTATCCACTCATCAACAAGACTACTGATAGTTTTATCTAACTGAGCAGCTAATAAAGTTAGTTTATGATACCTGCGGTCAGTTAGCCTCACGTTTAATCTTTTCGTCTTCATTTGTCCCCCATTGGCTACCTGTTCATGATATCATAACTAAAGACGAAGCAATTAAAGGGGGTGATTAAGTAGTGCTGGTGTTAGAGTACAAAATCAAAGGTACAAAGTCGCAGTATCAATCTATAGACGAAGCTATTAGAACTACGCAGTTCATTAGAAATAAAGCTATTTGTTACTGGATGGATGCACCAAAAGAAGCGCTCATGAATAAAGTCGCTCTTAATAACTACTCAACAGCACTACGCAAAGAGTTTAAATTTGTAGAAGAACTTAACTCAATGGCTTGTCAATCTGCAACCGAAAGAGCATGGTCAGCTATTGATAGATTTTACGGTAATTGCAAATCTAAAGTTCAAGGCAAGAAAGGATATCCGCGTTTTCAGAGAGACAATCGTTCTGTTGAATATAAGACTTCTGGATGGTCACTACATCCCACTAAACGACGTATTACCTTCACTGATAAAAAAGGCATAGGTGAAGTTAAGTTACTCGGTAAGTGGGATATTCACACTTACCCAGTTAAGTCAATTAAGCGGGTTCGGTTAGTCAGAAAAGCAGATGGGTACTATTGTCAGTTTGCAATTAAAACTGAACCATTGAGTGAATCCAGAATTGCTGATGGTGAGATTGGTTTAGATGTTGGTTTGGAATATTTCTACTCTGATTCCGATGGATATCATGAACCCAATCCCAGGTTCTTAAGGAAAGCAGAAAAATCAATTAAACACGCTCAACGTCAGATTTACAAAAAGGAGAAAGGTAAAAACAAACGACGAAAAGCTAGGCAGAAATATGCTCGGAAGCACTTAAAAGTAAGTAGACAACGGAGTGAACACGCTAAGAGAATAGCGCGTAACGTATGCAAGGTTAACGCCTTAGTCGTCTACGAAGATTTAAGGGTGAATAACATGGTGAAAAATCACTGTCTTGCTAAATCAATTAATGATGTTAGCTGGGGCTTGTTCCGTCGTTGGTTAGAATATTTTGCAATCAAGTTTCAGACAAAACTTGTTGCTGTCAATCCTAAAATGATACCATTTCACGAAAAATCTGATACAGATGTAAACCCTAAAATCCTTGCTACATCTAAGTTTTTTAATTGCGAATTGCGAATTGCGAATTGCGAATTGTGAATTGGTATGACATCTCAAAAATGTAGTGATTGTGGTGCAATAGTCAAAAAATCTCTTTCAACTCGTACCCATAAATGTAGTTGTGGATGTGAGCTACAAAGAGATGTGAATGCTGCAAAAAATATTCTGAATCGCGGCATCGCTAGGGATGGGCAGTCCCAAAGTAACGCTACTGGACTAGCAACCTCTACTCTACTTGGGGAAACCCTGGTTGAGCAAGTAGCTAGGGTGAAGGTAGAATCCCCTCGGCTTTAGCCAGGGGAGTGTCAATTTGTCTCAGTAAGTAGCCTACGCACGAATATGAGTCTGATTTTTCTCTGTAGAACATGAATTAGCCCTACCCTTACACCCCTCACCCCTATACTCTTACTTTCTTGATTGCGTAAAACATATTCCGATGACTGATTTCTATATATATGAGGTTCTTAACGGTTCTTGATCAACTCGTTGAGAATTTTTCCGTCAATTCTATAAGGTACAAGCCTCGCCTGGAGGTTATATGAAATCAATGAATCACTTATTTCGGGTTGTTGGTAATAGAAGCTGGGTTTTGACTTTGGCTTTAACCGGTCTTTTATCTTCGGGATTTGATATTGTTAGCAAGCATACAGCGATCGCAGCTCCTATTCCACAACCAATACAATTATCTCAATCATTCCAGAATCGCCCACCCCGAAATATTGTGAATGCAATTATTCGGGATGCTTCAAACCGTTCGGGAGTCCCTATTCGCCGTATTCACATTTCTAACTCTACGCGCAAAACTTTTGGTAACGCTTGTGTGTTTAATTTTGGGGAGATTTGTACTAAGGAATATCGCCCCATTGAAGGTTGGGAAGTAATTGTGATGGTGCGGAATCAGCCTTGGAAATATCATGTTAACAGGTCTGGTTCACAAATTCTGTTAGACCCTAAAGTTAATGTGGAGGGCAACAATAGATTACCCCAGGCGATCGCTTACAATGTTCTCGGTGATGCCAGCAGACGTTCTGGTCTAGCAAGAGAAGATTTAGCGATTACTCAAGCCAAACCTAAAACTTTTGGCAATTCCTGCGAGTTCGGTTTTGGGGAAGTTTGCCCACAACAATATAACCCCATCTTAGGTTGGGAAGTGATTGTCAAGGTGCGAAATCAATCTTGGACTTATCATGTAGATCGCTTCGGTTCGCATATGGTTTTAGATCCAAAGGCGATTGTGGCGAATAATAATACATTACCCAGAGCGATCGCCAATAATATTCTAGATAATGCAGCTAGAAGTTTTGGTGTTTCTCCACAACAGTTGCAAATTACTAATGCTACTCGCCAAGTTTTTGGTAACTCTTGCGTGTTTAAATTTGGGGAAATCTGCACTGACGAATATCGGCCTGTTGACGGTTGGGAAGTAATTGTCAGGGTACGGAATCAGTCTTGGACTTATCATGTAAATCAGTCTGGTTCAGAAATTATTTTAGACCCCAAAGCAATTGTCACCAGAAATAATACCTTACCAACAGCGATCGCTAATCATGTGATTGATGATGCTATTCAACGTTCTGGTTTATCTCAACGCCAAGTAGAAATTACCACTGCTACACCAAAAACTTTTGGTAACTTTTGTGAATTTAGTTTTGGCGAAATCTGCACGAGAGAATATCAACCCATCGACGGTTGGGAAGTGACTGTGAGAGTGAGGAATCAGTTTTGGACTTACAATGTAGATCAATCTGGTTCACAAGTAATTCTAAACCCCAGAGTTTAAGATAGAGTTAAACCAATTCGCAATTCGCAATTCGCAATTCGCAATTCGCAACGATGTTCCCGCCCCGCTACGCTAACGCAATGGACTAACTGGTTTTTCAGGAATAATTGAGGACTGCGCTAAAGATGGTATTGCCAGATTGTTGCTGAATTAAATATCTTTAATTGAATCTCAACCTTAAAAAATAATTATTTTTTAAGGTTTTTTATTTAAATAAGGGTGTATCTGTATTTACTACTTAACTAAATTTTTGTCTAATTTTAACCTTTTATTTACTACATAAAAAGTGAATTTAAAATATATTTCTGATTATGTTGAAATTAAAAATTTTGCAAGCAAGTTTTTACATTGCATAAAAACATTCAACAAGCTAAAAGATGTTGATTGGTGTTGTCTGTCGATAGTTATGGGATGTGTAGAATACTAAACTAATTCTGCAAATGCTTACCTCATAAAGTTTTATCGCGTTGTATACCGCAAATACTAACTGTTACTCGTTTAAGAAACAGTTATTAGTTGGGATGCTTACAATTTAGTGTGTTCAGTAACCTAATATGTCTCAATCGTCAGTAAACACGCCAATAAAAATTGCGGATAGTTATACGGGCAAATTTTTAACGCCTTTCCAACGTAGGCTACTGCAAAAAAGTTTGCAAGAGGATTTACCTGCTTCTTACCGTCAGCGTATTGAAATTATGCTGTTAACTGATCAGGGAAAATCTCAGACTGCGATTTGTCAGGAATTGGGTTGTTGTCCAGCTACAGCCAGATATTGGATGCACATAGCGCGGAGTGGGATGGCGCACCAATGGCAAGACTGTCCTGTGGGTCGTCCTAAAGCAATTAATGATCAATATTTAGCACGTTTAAGAGAATTAATCAGTCACAGTCCCCGTGATTATGGCTATGCTTTTCGACGCTGGACTGCTAGTTGGTTGCAAAAACATTTGGCCAAAGAATTAGGAATTGAAATTAGCGATCGCCATATTAAAAGACTCCTCAAACAAATGGGATTATCGACTCGTCCACAGGTCGATCAAGCGTCAAAAAACACAGTGAAAAAACATGGAAATTCCCACATATTGATTCACGACCTGAAATCCGAAGATACCCCAGAAAATCTAGGATTAATGCCCATAGATTTAGCAAAATTAGGTACGGAGTCAGAAATTCATGGTGCAGAAGCTATCCGATCAGTTGGTTTCGCCAGAACTGTTAAACAATGTTTTGGGTTATTCTCTACCATTAGTAGAATTTCAACGCTGCTACCCAAAATTTAAATTCCTCAACCCCAAAATCGGTAAGTTTTGGACAGGAGAAAACGTTGAGGCTGGAGTGTATATTGCGATCGCGGGTAAAGTCCGATTACTCAATCAAGACGGAGAATTGATCACCACCCTGGAAAGTGGAGAATCATTTGGAGAATTCACCCTATTTCCAGACCAGAAATTTCAGCCTTATGGGGCGAGGGCGAGTGTCAATTTGCAATTGTGCTTGATTCCTGGTGATGTGATTACTGCTTGGATGCAAAAATATCCCGCTATCAAAGAACATCTCTTAGCCAAAGCTAGATCGCGTCATCGTTTATTAAATCATTCTTCACAGCCAACAGAAACTCAAAATCATTCCCCATCCATACCAGTCGCTGAGTCTAAACCGAAGACCATCAGTAAAGCCTACTTTCCACATCCCAGTCAACGCGTAGGTCATCTCTTACAAAAAGTAACTCGTCGTTATCCTTTTTTTGCTCAACAAAGTGCGTCAGACTGTGGTGCAGCTTGTTTAGTGATGGTATCTCGTTACTGGGGAAAACGTGTGAGTGTCAATCGCTTACGAGATATCGCCAATGTAGATCGTAACGGTGCATCCTTGCGTGGGTTATCCGCCGCCGCAGAAAGTATTGGCTTTTCAACACGACCAGTCAAAGCTAGCTTAGACCAACTAGCTAAACAAAACTTACCTGCGATCGCACACTGGGAAGGCAAACATTATATAGTTGTCTATCAAATTACATCTAAACACGTTATTGTTGCCGATCCGGCGATCGGTCAACGCACCCTTACCCATGAAGAATTTAAAGCCGATTGGACTGGGTACACATTACTACTGCAACCAACTGTTTTCTTGAAAGATACTCAAGAAGCAACAACACCTTTTTGGCAATTTTTTGAATTAGTTAAGCCGCACGGTTTAGTAATGTTTGAGGTGTTCATCGCCTCTGTATTTATCCAAATATTTGGGTTAATTACACCTCTATTTACTCAGCTAATTTTAGATAGAGTAGTTGTACAGCGTTCCGAATTAACTTTATTTGCCGTCGGTTTAGGCTTGCTTATCTTTAACCTATTCCGCGTAGCAATGACAGGGTTAAGACAATACTTGCTCGACCACACAGCCAATAAAATAGATGTGGCTTTGATTGTGGCATTTATTCGTCATACTCTCCGCTTACCTTTAAGCTTTTTTGAATCTCGTTATGTGGGGGATATTATCTCCCGTGTGCAAGAAAATCGCAAAATTCAACGCTTCCTTTCCGGCGAAGCCTTATCAATTCTCCTAGATTTACTCACAGTTGTAATCTATGTGGGTTTGATGTTGTGGTATAGCTGGAAAATGGCATTATTAGTATTGGTAATTGTGCCACCTTTCTTCATTTTGGCACTAGTTGCTACGCCGTTTTTACGTAAAATATCTAGGGAAATATTTAACGCCTATGCCAATGAAAGTAGTTACCTAATTGAAGTCTTATCTGGTGTACGCACAGTTAAATCCACAGCCGTAGAACAAACAGTCCGTTGGCATTGGGAAGATTTACTCAATAAAGAAATCAAAACCAGTTTTTCTGGGCAAGTAATTGGCAATCGCCTCCAAATTTTCAGCAATACTATTCAAGCTGTTGTCAGTACAGCCTTACTTTGGTTCGGCGCACATCAAGTAATTAACAATCAATTAACTATTGGTCAATTGGTAGCCTTTAATATGCTACTGGGTAACATTATTACGCCCTTTCAAAGACTCATAGTTTTGTGGAATGAATTGCAAGAAGTCACAATTGCTGTGGAACGGATTAATGATGTTTTAGACACTGAAGCAGAAGAAGACTTACAATATCAATCTCGTCAATCTTTACCACCAATCAAGGGACATATTCGCTTTGATCGTGTGACCTTTCGCTATCATCCAGAAAGCGATATGAATATTTTAGAAAATTTGACTTTTGAAATTAAACCAGGTCAAATGGTGGCTTTAGTGGGGCGGAGTGGCTCAGGTAAAACGACAATTTCTAAGTTAGTTTTAGGCTTGTATCCTCCTACAGATGGCAAAGTATTGATTGATGGACAGGATATTACTAGTATTTCCTTACATTCCTTGCGGGAACAGGTGGGAGTAGTTGACCAAGATACATTTTTGTTTGGCGGTACGATTAGGGACAATATTAGTTTAGGTTCTCCTAGTGCCTCTTTAGAATCAGTGATTGCAGCTGCTAAATTAGCCGGCGCGGATGAGTTCATTAAAAAGCTACCTCTAGGCTACGAAACACAGATAGGTGAAGGTGGTGGAATGCTCTCTGGAGGACAACGTCAGAGAATTGCGATCGCCAGAGCATTATTAGGTGATCCTAAATTACTCATTTTAGATGAAGCAACCTCCCATCTAGATGCAGAATCAGAAAGAATTATTCAGCGTAATTTCAACACAATTCTCAAGGGTAGAACTACTCTAGTAATTGCCCATCGTTTATCCACAGTGCGTAATGCAGATTTGATTCTAGTTCTTGACAAAGGACTATTAATTGAACAGGGAACTCACGAAGAATTAATGAATAAAAAGGGTCATTACTTCTATCTTAATCAACAGCAACTCAGCCCTGTCAATTAATCCCCAAATTTATTGTCTACAAATTAATCAAAGTCATGCCTAACACCTTGAATGGATTTGTTCCACCTCCAGTGCATGAAGAAAAAGTGCATGAACAGTTAACTACATCGTCAGAGTCTACTAGGGCTAATGATGATTGGTCTAATGTCACCAAAGAATTACTAGATAGCTTACCGCAAACTTGGACAAGAGGAATTTTATATTTTTTAGTGATTTTTATCTCGATAGCTTTACCTTGGGCAATGTTTTCTCAAGTTGATGAAACCGGTACAGCAAGAGGCAGATTAGAACCTGAAGGTAAAACAGTCAGATTAGATGCGGCTGTATCAGGAACTGTGGAAAAAATCTTAGTTAAAGAGGGGGAATCAGTCAAGGCAGGGCAGGCTTTATTAGTATTAGAATCTGAGTTAGTTAATACTGAGTTAAGACAGGCACAAACGAAATTAGAAGGACAATTAAACCAACTATCACAACTCAATTTATTAAAAAATCAACTAGCCCTAGCTTGGACGGTTCAACGCCAGCAAAATCAAGCCCAAGAGTTAGAAAAACAAGCACAAATTGACCAAGAAAGACAGAATCTTAAGGCTATTATTAACTCCTTTAATTTCCAAGAAGAAGAAAAACTAGCTCAAGTTAATCAGGCAAGAAAAGCTTTAGAACATAGTCGCATTACTTCTAATTTAGTCGAAATTAGCTTAAACAGTGCCAGCAGAGAAGTAGAACGTTACAAACAAGCTTGGCAAGAAGGAATAGTTCCAGAAATTAATCTAGTAGACAAGCAAGATATAGCTAAAGAAAGAACCAAATTACTAGAACAATCCAAATCAGATGTTGAACAATCAAAACTCAGGCTAGCAGAACAACTAAATAGTTATGAAAGAACTATCAGGCAAGCCAAAGCTAATATTGAACAATCACAGTTACGCATTCAGGAAAAAGAACGGAGTTTTCAGAGTTTAAATCATGCTGGAAAATTAGCTATTCTCAAAAGTGAAGAACAACTCAAGAACTTAGATAGAGAAATTACTGCTCTCAAAGCAGAAATAGCTCAAAATAAAAGTCAAATAGAGGCATTAAAATTCCAGTTAAGCCAAAGAGAGTTAAAAGCACCTGTGGATGGTACAGTTTTCCAACTGCCAATTCAAAGAGCAGGTTCGGTGGTGCAACCTGGAACAATGATTGCAGAAATTTCACCCATTAATTCACCTTTAGTCATTAGAGCGCAGATGGCAACTACTGAAAGTGGTTCTTTGCAAACGGGATTGCCTGTAAAACTCAAATTTGATGCCTATCCTTTTCAAGATTACGGAGTCATAGAAGGTAAATTAATCGAAATTTCTCCTACTACATTTGAGATAGACACAGCAAGTGGCAAAGTAGCAGCATATCAATTAGATATTGCATTATATCAACATTGTATGCCTACCGCTAATCAATGTATTCCTCTGCGTCCTGGAGACACCGCTACAGCAGAAGTAGTAGTTAGACAACGCCGCATCATCGATTTTCTGTTAGATCCATTTAAAAAATTAAAGCAGGGAGGAGTGGAACTATAGCAGTTAAGTTTAGAAGTTCATGAAATAGTTGATTTATTGGTAGATAAAGATGTCACAAATTATTACCATTCCACAGCAGATAAATCTCAACAAAGAAGACTTCATCGAGCAAATCAAACTATCATGCAAAGTTCCCAGTCTGGTAGAAGAAATCACTGTCCGTAAAATTGTAGAAAATACAGCCGCAAAACTAGGTATTCAAGTTGATACCGAAGAGTTACAACAAACTGCGGACAAAATCAGATTAACCAATAAATTAAGTAGTGCTGCTCAGACATGGACTTGGTTAGAAAAACACGGACTTTCTTTAGATGATTTTGAAAAAGTTGCTCATCTTTCCCTACTTTCAGCTAAGTTAGCAGAGCATTTATTTGCAGATAAAGTTGAGCCTTACTTTTTTGAGCATCAGAATGATTATACAAGTGCGATCGCCTATGAAGTTATCCTTGATGATGAAGATTTAGCGATTGAACTTTTCTATGCCATTCAAGAAGGGGAAATCAGTTTTTACGATGTCGCCCACAAATATATTCAAGATGAAGAATTACGCCGTCGTGGCGGATATCAAGGTGTTTTAAAACGTCAGGATTTAAAACCAGAAATTTCTGCGGCGATTTTCGCCTCCCAACCACCACAACTGCTTAAGCCAATTTTTACCTCTAAAGGCGCGCATCTAATTTTAGTAGAGCAAATAATTGTGCCGCAACTAGATACTAAGCTACGTAATTTATTGACATTAGAGTTATTTTCCCATTGGCTGAAGATCCAAGTTGAATCAGTCACAGTTACATTTGATTTGCAAGATAGCCAATCACTCTAATTCATGAGATTACCAGGGAAGCAATTAAATTTATTATGTCCCTCTCATAGTATCGGAAAATAAATTCTCCTGTTAGTAGTAAGCACTTTAGTGCTGATGTAACTCAGCACTAAAGTTTTTAATACAGATTTATCTGTTCAAAACTCCGATAATTTATATCTGGCAATCTTGAGCGTAAACATCTAAATTAAATGAAATCTATCCTCAGACCACAAATGAATTTTTTAAGTCCGAAAACATGATTTAAAAGTGTTGTATATCAAGAATATTTGCTGATATTTATTATGTTGTGCCAGAAGACAGAAATTTCTGAGCATAAGCCATAAATATTCATTGAATACTGGGAGAATTCATCATGGCATCTATTGCAATTAATGAATTAAAATTTGCCGGTGCTGATTTATTAGTTGACTCTGAAAGCTTCCTCAACGATTTAGAAGATCGTGAGTTAACCGCAGCAATTGGAGGTATCACTCCTGTCGTGACATTTACTGCTGCTTCACTTGGTAGTGTTAGCGTTTGGGGTGTTAGCTTCGGTACTGGCTTTGCTCTCGGAACTTTTGCTGGTGGTGCCGTAATTGGCTACGTTGCTTCTAGATAATAAATTCACCCTGTTACATCAATAAATAAGGAGAAAAAAATGGCAATTGTAATTAGCGATCTCAATTCTGAGTACAACCTTCTATTTGATAGCGAAAGCTATTTAAATGAAGTAACTGATGCTGAACTCAGTGGTGCAGTTGGTGGTGCTACACCTGCTACCTGGGGGGCGTATCTCTTAACCACTTTGGTTATTGGTGGTTCTGGTGCTGCTTTTGGTGCGTTAGTCTATAAACTGACTCACTAATTAATTCTCTCTAATATCAAAGGTCAGGATGTTGATATCTAACCCTGACCTTTTACCTAATAAATGAGGGTTATCCATGAATATCACACCATATTTATTCGGCTTGATTGGTTTAGCATTGTTGATAGAAGGTGAAAATATTTTAGCTTCAGTGTTATTCATAACTACTGTTGCTCAACTGGCATTTCCTAATTTAAATACCACAGCAGGTACTTCGGCCACTATCTTAAGATTTGGGCTGATTGTGATTATTGCTTCCTTGTTAATTTATCGACTGTTTTTTGCCAGAAGTAGAACATAAATCTGATTGGCTCAGTAAAATTTTGCTGACTAGTAATTTGTCTGTTAATTAACTAATAAATCAGTGTGGGGGAGTGATGTTTTTTTTAAGTCATCACAATGTAGTAGAATATCTAAGTAAATCTAGTGTTTTTACACAACAGGAATTGTCAGGTTTAACCTTAGATGTAGGTAAGTTAAATACAAAGAATTTTAGTATCATAGCCACCCTTAAGGATGGGCGGAAATTTATTGTTAAGCAGGAACGCCCTACACTTTCAGGAATATTTTCTCAGGAAATTTTTAATGAATGGCAGTTTCAAAGCATGATAGGTAATATTTCTCATTTAAATCCTTTACAGGGTTTTATTAGAGAAATGCTTACCTATGATCATGAAAACTTCATTGCTATTTATCAATATCTAGATGATTATCAAGAATTATATAGTGGAATTTTGCGATCGCGCCAAATTTTACCTGTCACAATTCCTGGTTGGATAGGGGCAATATTAGCGCAAATTCATCGCGCGACTTTCAATTGCGAGGAGGCATATAATTACGTCACACAACCTGATAGCTTTTGGCAAAAAAGAGGTGCGGCATTTATTTTATTACAACATAGAATCACTCCAGAACTTCTCAGTGTCATGCCTCCTGACTATATCAAATTCATTGGTCTTTACCAGCGTTATGAAAGTTTAGATCAAGCAAAAGTAGAGGCTATTAACTCTTGGCGTGCTTGTTGTGTGGTTCACAATGATTTGAATGTTGCCAATATTTTAGTCCATCAAGATTGGGAAAATATTACTTCCTTTGCACTCGCACAGAAACACTCAGTAGTGAAAATCATTGATTGGGAAAGAAGTAGTTGGGGAGACCCCATATTTGATTTAGCTAACTTAATTGCTAATTATGTAATTTTATGGATAGTTAGCATGGTGATTGACCCTTCAATGAGTATGCAAGAGTCAATTAATTCAGCAGAATTTAAACTAGAAGATGTTCGTCCATCTATTCTAGTTATTGTTCGAGAATATTTGCAGCATTTTCCAGAAATCACCCAACATTTCCCCGACTTTTTTAAAAAGCTGATTCAGTTTATGGGTGTGGCTTTGATTATTCAAACACAAGCTAAAATTGAACATCATAAGCAGTTAGTTAATAGTGATATTTACTCTCTCCAAGTAGCGAAAAGTTTATTGTGTCGTCCCGATGCTTCATTAGTTAGTATCCTGGGGGTAACAGAAAAAGAACTAGCTAGTGTAGCGATTTCTGCGTAAAAGTGGTTGCATAATTCTACTGGAGATATAAAAATGAAGGCTCTTCAATATTCCAATCAGATTTTGTCTCAGGCTGAAAAAAACTTACAAGCAACGCTTGAGGATATTGCTACTTACTTAGAATTAGATAGTGATTTATCTGTCCGTCATCCAAATTATCGACCTTGGGAAACTTCTACAGATATCAAAAATCGCTTTCATAAATTACCTATAGAAGTTCAACAGAAGCACGTAGTTAAACATATCAGAAACTTTTTATATGGCATTTACTATAATGGCTCACTGATTAAATCCTTGCAATTACAAACAAATACAGCAGAATTAATAGACAATCAAAGGCTGAACAATGATAATTTGATTGGTATAGATGTCAGTCTTTTCCAACAACTCCACGCTGGTAATCAGGGAGATGGTTATTTTTCTCCTGATTGGGTAGTGAAAAAATTAGAACAAGACAACAGTATTGCAGTCACCAGAGGACAATTAACTGTACATATTCATCCTGAAATTCATTTAAAAACTCAGGAAAAGTCTGTAAGTGTAGGTGATGTTGTCGCAATTAAAATGCCTAAAAACTGTGTCCAAGAAGGGTTTTATATTGCTGTCGGTGATACAGGTCTTGTGCCTGTAGATGAAGGAGATATAAATCACAGAATCATCAGAATTTATTTTAATATTACTTCAGATGGTGCTGTGCCTTTAATGCGGGCTGTAACGCAGCAATTAAATGCACAACAAATCTACTTTTCCTTTAAAGTTCCTTACAGTTACTCTGGCTATGATAGATATGATGCTGGTGTACTCTATATTAGACAGAAGGATTATTTGAGAGTACATCCGATACTGCAAAATATTTACAGCGAAAATACAGCTTATTTCCAGGAAGATATTCCTTTATTTACCAAAAAATTAGCATCTGGTTTGGGTTTAGCAGAAGAACCAGATGCTAAATTTGATCAATATGAAAGCTTCGGCACAAATCGCTGTCAAATTATTGCTAATGGCTTAATAATAGCTCAACAAAATAATCAGCGATCGCCAGAAGCTAAACTCGCTACAATCATCGAGCAATTTGCTAGATTAAATGTGGATTTAAAATTTCCTTATTTGAATCCCAACTCTACAGATATTTATCTCCCATTGTAAATAGAGCAAAAACCAGATCCCGGACTTCTCAAAGAAGTCCGGGATCTAGAAGGTACAATGACTAAGAATAATTGTTTTCGATTCCTGCTTCTTTTTCTATGCGGTCTAAAGCTTTCTTGGCTCTAAACATAACTTTAAAATAAGCTAACTGACTATTCCAAGCTGAACGAGGCAAGCTAGGTTCAACCTGAGTTTGGGAAATATTTTGTACTGATGTTTCTGAATTAGTGATGTTAGTAGACATTTGTATTTATCGCTTGTGGTAACAAATTATTTTTAACTAAACACTGACAGATGCTAATGATTCTGACTCTTGCCAACTAGCTGACCACTGAATTTTATCAGCCGTAAAATGTAGGGGGTCGTTCTCTGGCCAAGGTGCATTAATTGGTTCTTCAATTAAACCAAACTCACCATTATCAAAGGGTTTACCATCGGCTTGACGTTGCAGAAAAACTCGTTCCCGAATACCGTTTTTAGCTTGAGTCAAAGCACGATGATGACAATAGGGATTATTACCGCGTTTATCAAAAAATACGTGTGCAGTCCAACTACAACCACCCCGACAAAGTTCAGCAAATTCACAAGTTTTGCAAAAACCCCACAAATGCGCTGTACCTTTTGGTGTGTCTGCACCTAAATTAAAGCGCAGTTCTTCTGTTTCTTCGATGATAGTTTTGAGGGAATAGTCACGGATATTACCACCAGTGTAAGCAGATGTCGGTAAGGAAGGACAACCTTTAATTGCCCCATCCGCTTCAATACCTAATGTCGAAAGTCCGGCGTTGCAACCTTGCCAAAATGACCAAGCACTCCCACCCCGCAAAAATCGTTCGTAGGGGCCGAAGTAACCAATGTTATTGCCTGGTTGTAGCTGTACACCTTCACGTTTAGCTCTTTGCGCCACCCGTGCAATCATGGGGTAGACATCTAATAATTCATGAGGTTGCAGCAGAATTTCACTGTTATCGGCAGCATTGCCCATTGGTACAGTCATTTGAATTTGCCAAGCAAATACACCTGCATCGCGGATGTGTTCATAAATACTGGGGAATTCGGGTGCGGAAAGACGATTAATTTGAGTGTTGCAACCAAAAGGAATGCCTACTTGCTTGAGGTGACTCATGGTTTTAAATGCCCATTGCCATGAACCTTGTCTACCCCGTAGTCTGTCGTGAGTCGCTTCTAAGCCATCCACTGAGACGGAAACTACTCTAATGCCAGCATCTTTCATGCGGCGTGCTGTGTCTAAAGTAATACCGTAGCCGCCGGTTGTCATTCCGCAGTGAATGCCAGCTTGATTAATAGCGTGGGCAATTTCCAACCAATCTGGACGCAAAAAAGCCTCACCACCAATTAGTGTAATTTCGGTGATGCCCACATCTGCCATTTGTTTGACTAAATCTAGGGCTTCTGCGGTGGAAAGTTCTTTGGCTCTGGTATGGCCTGCACGCGAACCACAATGTTGACAAGCCAGATTACATTTTAATGTGATTTCCCAAACAGCATAGCTAATTCTGCGATCGCTCATAAAATATCACCCCTATTCAACTTATATAAAGAGGGACGGTTTGTGTTTATCCGTCCCTAAACACTGAAATAGCTGTTTTAATGTGCCTAAAATTCCTCGCTAACTATAACCCCATACAAAGGTTGAGCATAAGGTGGCTTAGGAGGCCAAACAATCACGCCATACAAAGGTTGAATGCGAATTTTGTCAAGTAAAGAGGAAGCACCACCAAAGACTGCCTCTAATTCTTGTTCATCTAAATCTCTGAGTTCGCCTTCGCCAGCTGCTGACTCTAATAATTGAGTCGTATATTCTTCAAACTCTGTTTGGGTAAATTCAAAACCAGCAGCTTTCACCACTTGGCTACATTCATCTTTGCTTTCAACTTGTTGCATTTGAGAGCGGAAAGCTTCATCATTAGCCAATCTTTCATAAAAAGCTCTGACATTTTCAAAAGCCATGTTTTTCTCCTTTTCAATTAAGTAGTTACATCAGTTAATGCAACTTCTTGCATTAGCTGAGATGGGCTGTAATTGTCAGTAATAATTTGTGGGCAACGCATACAAGCCGCCTTACCTTCTTGTTGCCACCAACGGCAATCTCTGCGGATAGAACAAGGTGGGAGTTCTGATACTACAGCAGGTAATTTTTCTGCTACTCTTGTGGCTAAACGACAGTCTTGACCATCGAAATGTTGACATTTTTTAGCTGCACAAGGGGCGGCTGTCCGAAAGATTTCTGTGGGAGTCACAGGAGCAGCTTTCGCTAATAGTTCATCTGTTACAGGTAATTGCTGTTTGAGATAAGTAACTTTTGGTTCTGTGACTGTTCCACTAATTAAACCGAAGACTACGCTTCCTGCTATTTCGGGTCTAGCACTAGGGCAAAGTGTAGTTTTTTCAGCAGGAATTTCTTCCATGAATTAATACTCCAGTAAGGTAATTTTTCAGTAAAGTGTAGAATTACATGATTTCTTTCCCTGGTAGTGCAATAATCCCGACAGTGATGGGGGGACAGATAGGTTTAATGATAGGGGGGATAGGTTTATAACCTGCAATTGTGAGTGAAGCAATACCGCCTGTTACATGATCAGCATCTTCACCAGACAAGTCCGATAAGTTGTCATCATTTCCGCTTCTACGTGCCAACGCATCGCTAACGGCAGCATCAATCAAATCATTAATTTCGATTTGATTCTTGAAGTTTCTGTTATTGGTTTCCATGTTTTTGTCTACACTGGTAAATTTATTCATGAGAAATATATTTCTCATAGATTGCATTTTAATTTAAAGTAAAATCGATAATACAAAATCTGTAATTATTTGAGTGACAAAAATAGTTTACTTTTGTCGTCATTTGATTCTTAACATTACTTTAATTAATTGGTCAACAATAGTGTTTTTAAAATAAGAAATACAACAAAAATCCTCTGATGTTATCAGAGGATACATATAAAAATGGGAATGAGATTTTATATTTTTTAAGTTATTCAACGCTTATTTAGAAGAATACTTCTTCAACAGCGTCGCCTAATGTGCTTCCTGCACTAATACCTGAAAAAACTCCTGCTGGCCCAGCGATAAAAAATCCTGCAACACCGCCTACAATCCCACCGATGAGTTTACCAAGGAATCCACCACCCTGAATTGCAGCCATTTCTTCAGCAGATAATTCAGTCAGAGAGTAATCAGAGGGGTTGAGGTCAGAAATTGTGATTTTAGCCATCTTGATATTAACCTCCGTCAGTGAGCTTTTTTATTTGGGTTACATTCCAATTGGGCTACACATATTTATATGAATGATGCTATTTAAGACTCTAGTTTTTTGTTTTCATGCCTTAAATGTACATTGCCCCAATAAATATGTTTTAGCTTGTCTTTACGTTGACATCATCGCTGATTTAGACAAAAAAAGACAATATTTTTAATAAATAAAGGAGTGACAAAATTACTTTATTTTATTAATATTAAATTCCTAAAGATAAAATGAGGATAACCTTTTTAAAATTAATTGATAACCTTCTTAATTTAATTACATGGGAAATTTGGGTTGTCTCGCTAACTATTCACCTCTAAAACGACCTGGAAACATTGCTGATACAGAATTGAGATAGGTAGTCTTGTTTCGAGATTCTGGAATATGGTAAGAATCTGGGCTTTTAATCCAAAATCCAAAATTGGTATGAGATGCTAGTAACCAACTAAAACATTTATGTCCCCTCTAAGTTGGTTTTCATCATTGTTGTTGTAGATTGGGAGGCATTCTGGCTCTAGAGAATGGGTAGAGATAGGAATTTTTGTCCTGTGTGAAGTACACAAACCTAATTCGTATCAAGCTTTGATGAATTGGAGCAACATGATATATAATGAGGGATTGTGTCGAATTAGAGCTAAACCATGCCTAAACTCAAAACACGCAAAGCCGCAGCAAAACGATTCCGCGCCACTGGTAGCGGTAAAATTGTGCGCCGCAAAGCTTTCAAAAATCACTTGTTAGAACACAAAACCACCAATAAGAAGCGCAATTTCTCTAAAATGGCAATTGTTAACGAACGCGACGAAGAAAACGTGCGTTTAATGCTTCCTTATTTGTAAATTCGATAGATTATCTAGGAATAGAATATGACCCGTGTAAAACGCGGTAACGTTGCTCGTAAACGCCGCAATAAAATCCTCAAACTAGCTAAAGGCTTCCGTGGTTCTCACTCCACTTTGTTTAGAACCGCTAACCAACAGGTAATGAAAGCACTCCGCAGTGCATACCGCGATCGCAAAAAGAAAAAGCGCGATTTCCGTAGCCTCTGGATTACCCGTATCAACGCTGCTGCAAGAGTACATGGCTTAAGCTACAGTCGCTTGATCGGCAACCTGAAAAAAGCTAACATCCAACTCAACCGCAAAATGTTGGCACAATTAGCAGTCCTCGACCCTGCTGGCTTCAGCAAAGTAGTGGAAATAGCCAGCCAAGTTCAAGGTTAAAGGTGAAACCGGATGAATAACAGATGTAACAAAAGGCAAATCATGAAGCAGTTACATCTGGTATTATCCGCAACCATTATTTGCATTTTTTGCGTGTTTTTTGCCACAGGCTTATCTGCATCTGCCTCACCCATTCAGGAAGTGCAACGACGGGGTTATATAACCGTGGCGGTAAAAGATAATACGCCGCCTTTAGGATTTAAAGATGCCAGTGGGAAATTGCAAGGTTTAGAAATTGACTTAGCACAGCGTTTAGCAGCCGATTTGTTAGGAAAAGCCGACGCTGTGAAATTTCAGCCCGTAATGAATCGCGATCGCCTAGCCGCAGTTTACAATCATCAAGTAGATATGGCGATCGCTAGGGTAACAGCCACAGAATCACGCTCACGCCTAGTGAGTTTTAGCGTCCCCTATTATTTTGATGGCACAGTTTTAATCACCAAAGACTCGTCTATCGAGAAATTAAGCGATTTACAAAAACGCAAAATCGCCGTTTTAAATCACTCCATCACCATCGCTGAAGTCCGTTACTATATACCTACTGCCGATTTAGTAGGAGTAAATTCCTACACAGAAGCGCAAAAGCAGCTAGAAAACAATAGTGTAGTAGCCTTCGCCGCCGATGCCAGCGTATTAAGTGCATGGGTACAGAAAAACCCCCAATACCGGATTCTACCAACAAAATTATCGACTGCACCCTTATCTGTAGTCATGCCCAAAGGTATACAGTACGATGAATTGAGAAGAGCAGTCAACGAAGCGATCGCAAGTTACATCGCCAAAGGCTGGCTAAAAGAACGCATTCAATATTGGGGATTGGTCAATAGTCAACAGTCAATAGTCAATAGTCATTAGTCATTAGTCATTAGTCATTAGTCATCTTTCCCACTTATCACTCCCAACTCAGCACTCAGCACGGGCTAAACGCCCCGCTTCCGCTAACAGCACTCATCACCGGCTAAACGCCGCGCTACCGCTAACAGCACTCCCAACTCAGCACTCATCACTCCCAATAAGCCCGATAATAGATATAGAAGCAAGTTTAATATTTTTATTTGAAGGTAATGGATAACAGTCTAGCGGTTGTTTATCTCTCTGTTTTGGTGGGTTTACTGACATTCGCAGTTGTGAGTGTTTTCCGCCAGCTGTTCAAAACTCGTAAGCGGGAGAGTTCTTTATCGCGGTTGCGAAACAAGTTGAGTAAAGACAAAGGTACGACTCAAGAATATTACGAACTAGCTTGTATTTATTCTGAGAAAAAAGTGTTTACTCAAGCGATACCATTGTTTCAAAAAGCACTCAAGTCTGCTGAGGAAGAGGGAGAAGAAAATACTGCTCCTATCTACAATGGTCTAGGTTATGCTTATTTTGCTCAAGAGCAGTATGATTTAGCCATTCGTCAGTACAAAGAAGCTCTGAAATTGAAGCCTGATTATGTGGTAGCACTAAATAATCTGGGTCATGCTTATGAGCGCAAAAAATTGAATGCTCAAGCGTTACAAATGTACGAAGAAGCACTCAAATTTCAACCCAATAATTCGACAGCTAAACGTCGTGCGGAATCTTTGCGTCGGTTAGTGGCTGCGTAATTATCTATTGCAATCATCGAGGGGCGATCGCTTTTTATTTGGTAAAGGCGATCGCTCTTGCTTAATATAGAGTAAGAAACGGATAAAAAAACATTTGCTAAATGCCTTTTCAATAGCCCTTATACCATTTCACAAAAAATATGATGCAAATGTAGGTTGGGTTGAGGAACGAAACACAACACCTCAAAGTCTTGTGATTGTTGGGTTTCACTTCGTTCAACCCAACCTACGCATCTGTTTCATTCTTTTCATGAATTGGTATTAACTGAACTGTATTGCTATATAAACGATACTTGTAACCAATACACTACAGAAACAATACACAGATATCATAAAATAACCCCAGTTCTGATTCACAGAACTGGGGTTATTTCCACAAAGCTTGTTAATATCCGCTTTCTTCTTCGTATTCTGGCTGTCTTTCTTTGACTTTCTTGGGAATATTCACAGGTTGTGGGGGTGTATCTTCCCAAGCGTCGCCTTCTACATCATCATAGTCGTCGTAATCGTTGCTGTAGGGCTTGTAGGGTTTAGCTGGTGGTTCTTTATATCTGTCTTTGTCTGCGGCTTCATTACCCCAGTTATCTTCTTCGTCTTCTTCGTATTGAATGGACTCATAAGACCGCGCCTTCATGACTTCACGCCGTGGTCTTTCTTCTTCAATGTAGTCCTCGTTCCATTCTTCTTCTATGGCTACAGGCTCAGGGGTGCGGACTTTGGGCTTGGGTGGCTGTAGGGGTACACCACTGGGGAGTTGATTAGAGGGTGCGACAGCGCGGGGTGCGGAGTAGTATTCTTCTTCTGCGCCTCTTTCCCAAGGTGCTTTACCGATACCTAATCTTTCTAGTACGCCGACTGTTAATTGGTTAACTCGTTCTTCAGCCCCTTCAAATACAATCAATCTACTGGGGCCTGTGCTGACAACTTCTTCGATTGATATCTCGTAGGTACTCAAAAACTGGTCGGGAATTTGTGGAACTCCCAGGGAGGCGATAATAATGGAGGTTAACTTACCTGTTTCAGCTTCAAACTTAAAGCCCCGCACTCTACCTAAGACTTCACCTGTCTCGGTGATGACTTCCCAGTTCATCAAGTTGCTGAAAGCTTCAACTTCAACGTCTTCGATGACATCTTCATTATCTACCAGGATGACATCACCGAATTGGTTGATGCTGCTCAGGTACATATAGCGCGGTAGACCAGAGATAGAGATCAGGCTGTCTCGCAAACCAAGAGCCACAACCTCTCTTTGATCAATATCTACCCAAACTTGGCTGACTATACCTAATCGTTTGCCATTATCGCGGGTAATTACCTGGGTATTTAATATGTCGGAACGCCTAATTATTTGTTCAGAGGTCATTCTATACGGAGTCCTGATCTCGAATCCGGTTTATCTATACACTATTATTAACAAAAACTCAAGCAGATGTATGGGAAGATTGTAATTTAATTCCCAAAACTTGGGTGTAAGCTCCCCTTGCCTGAGTAACGCCAATGGTGCGTTCGGCTGATTCTATCATCGGACGACGCAAACTCACAACTATGAACTGGGCTTGTTGTGCCTGTTTTTTAATCATTCTTGATAAACGTTCAACGTTTGCCCCATCCAGAAACATATCTACTTCATCAAAGGCGTAAAAAGGTGAAGGGCGGTAGCGTTGCAGCGCAAATATAAAGCTTAAAGCGGTGAGGGATTTTTCACCCCCAGACATGGAAGCGAGTCTTTGCACTGGTTTACCTTTGGGGTGGGCGACTAAATTTAAGCCGCTAGCAAAGGGATCTTCGGGGTTATCGAGTTGCAGGTAGCCGTCACCGTCGGACAGGGTAGCGAAAATTGATTGGAAGTTTTCATTCACAGCGTCAAAGGCTTCTTTAAAGGCTTGCTGTCGCAGGGTGGTAAAGTTTTCAATTCTTAAAAGTAATTCGGTGCGTTCGGCTTCTAATGTCTGCAATTTTTGAGTGAGTTCTTCGAGGCGGTTTTGGGTGCGTTCGTATTCTTCCAACGCCAACATATTCACAGGTTCCATCGCCTGTAAGCGTTTGGCTAGCGATCGCAATTCTTTCTGCAATTCTTCTAAGTCTACCTGATCTGGGACTTCGGGCAAAGGGTTGGGTAATTCGGGGGCGAGTTCCTGTAATTGGCTTTGCAATGCTGCTAAATCTTCCCGCCGCTTCAGTTGGCTTTCTTCTAGCTTTTGAATTTCCCATTCTAATTGTTGCTGACGCAGGAGATGCGATCGCACTTGTTGTTCTAATGCGTCCCGTTTTTGTTTCTCTTCACCCAAATTCTTTTCCATTTCACTCATTTGGGCGCGGGTAGCGGCGATTTGAGTGCTGAGGGCTGAGTGCTGAGTGCTGAGGGTGGCGATTTGGGTTTGTTGGGTTTGTTGTTCTTGTTGATATTGGGTGATACGTTGTTCGGCTTCTTGGATGCGTTCTTGCAGACGTTGTTGTTGATTCTCTAAATTTTTTAATCGTTGTTCGGCTTCCCTAAAGGCGGTTTCCCGTTGCTGTAATTGCTGTTCTTGAGTTTTTATTGTCCCTTGGATTTGTTGCCATTCGCTGGGGGTTTGGGAGGCTTCTAAATCGGCTAGGGTGTGGCGTAATTGCTGTAACTGAGTTTCTTGTCCTGGGAGTTCATTGTCTAATACTTCCAGACGAGTTTGGGCGGTGTGAAATTTTTCGGTGTTTTGGGTGAGTTGCGATCGCGTCCCTTCTAACTGGGCTGTTAAACTTTTAATGTCTTTTTGCAACTGTTCCAATTGCAACTGCTGTTCTCGCCGTGCTTGACGCGCTTCTGTGAGTTCTTGGGATAATTGCTTACTTCTAGATGATAAAGTAGCGATCGCTTCCGTACAACGGTCTAAAATTCTATCAATATCTTGCAAACGCTGTTTTAAAGCTACCGCCTCGTCTGATTCCGCCGCTTCTCCCTTCCCGAAACGCAACGCCGAACGCTGATTCATGCTACCACCAGTCATCGCGCCACTGGTTTCTAGTAATTCCCCATCTAAGGTGACGATGCGATATAAACCGAGATTTTTCCGCGCCTGTTCTAAGTTGCTAAATACTACCGTGTTACCGAAAACATAATTAAATACATCCCGATAACGGCGATCGCATTCTACTAAATTCACCGCATAGCTGACAAAGCCGTTAGCTAACCGTAATGTTGCATCCTGGGTAAATTTCGGGGCTTGAATTTTGTTTAAAGGTAAAAAAGTCGCCCTCCCCGCCCGTTTTTGTTTTAACAGTTCAATTCCGGCGGCGGCTATCCCGTCATCGTCCACTACAATATGCCCTAAACGCGCCCCAGCCGCAATTTCCAAAGCCAATTGATAACGGGGTTCAACCCGTCCCAAATGCACCACCAAGCCGCAAACGCCGGGTAATCCTGACTGAATAATCACTTTACTGGCTTGCGTTCCCTGGACTTCTTGCTGTGCTTGGGTTTGTGCATCGATTTTATCTAACTGACGCTGCTTGTCTCGTTGTTCTTGCAACAGTCGCTTTTGAGTTTCCTGTTGGATTTGTAATTCCTGATCTGTTGCGGTGAGATTTTGCGCTAAATCTTGAATCGGTTCACTGGAAGTATTAAACTCAGCTTCTAACTTAGAACATTCCGCTTGTTTTTCTAGCAACTGCGGCTCTAAATTAGCAATTAACTGCGTTTCCTCTGCAATTAGCTCCTGTAACTGATTATTTCGTTCCCTCAGTTGTGCTTGTTCAGTGCGCTGTGGTTCTAGAGTTTGCAGCAAAGTTTCAATTTGACGATTGAGTGCAGTTTGTTGCTGTACCCAAGCTTCCGAAGCTGTGGCAATGGCTGCGGCTACTTCACGGGACTTTTCTAAAGCTTGTTGAGCCTCATCCCGTTGCTGCTGACAATAGACAATAGATTGCTGTTCTAACCCCTGTGCTTGGGCGATTTCAGCCAAACCCTGGTGATGCTGTTGAATTTCTTGCTGAGTTTGCGTTAGCCGCCTAGTAGTTTCTTGGGAAGCGTTGTTTAACTCCGCTTGCTGACGTTCCAGTTGCTTGCGTTCCGCCTCTTGGGTAGCCAGGGTAGATTGTACTGCTAATAATTCCTCCTCACCCAAAGCTTTGACGTGGGCATTGAGTTGCTCTAATTCCGCCGTTTTTTGGGCAATTTCCCCATTCAGACTAGTAAGTTGAGTGGTAGATTCAGCATAATTGCGATCGCCTGCTTGAATTTCCGTAGCTAACTTTTCCTGCTGTGCTTGCAGAGAACGCCAAGATAACACCGCTTCCCAAGATTGCTTATGCAAATATTCAGTGCGTAACTTTTGATACTTCTCCGCCTTGGCCTTATCTTGAGACAAGCGATCGCGCTGTAAAGTTAACTCATTCTCAATAATCCGACAACTATCTTCCTTTTCCTTCACCTCATCCAGAGTCGCCTTAGCCTGATTAATCTTACGGTCAAAAGCCGCTACCCCAGCCAACTCATCAATAATTTCCCGACGTTCCTTAGCATTCATCGAGATAATACTAGTTACGTCCCCTTGCAGTACCACGTTATACCCTTCTGGGTAAATCCGCAGATCCTCCAACTGTTCATGTAACTCAGTCAATGTGCAGGATGCACCATTGATATAGTAATTCGACGTGTAAGTCCCTTGATGAGTTACCCGTAACTTCCGAGTCACGCTCCATTCTGTGGGTTTATGACCATTACCATTGCCATTTACAGTTGGCTGTTCTTCTGTTTGTTCTTCATTTTGTAATAATTCTTCATCACTATTAACTACTCTTAACTGATCGCCAGCATCTACCAAATCAGATAAATCAAAAGTCACAGTGACACTAGCTTCCACCGCCGCGCGACTTTTCGCCGTTTGAGTATTATTCACCAAATCCGGTAAGCGATCGGCGCGCATCCCCTTAGAACTAGCCAATCCCAAACAAAACAGCAGCGCATCCAAAATATTCGACTTCCCCGAACCATTCGGCCCGGAAATGACAGTGAACCCCGGTAGCAAAGGAACTGAGGTAGTCCCACCGAAGGATTTAAAGTTGGTAAGTTCGACACGCTTAATATGCACCATAGGTGCTAAATCATAGGGATAATGAAGGACAAGTGTATCAATTAATGAAAAATTAGCAAGTAGTTTATACCAGATAATCCAGATTTTTTCACCCCAGCGACTCCCAAGCCAGGATTTATCAGTATGTTTATACTACAGCATCCTACCAGATTGACAAGGTGAGACGAGTGATTAGTTCTTTGATCTGGAGGTTTTATGATAGCGTATATGCTATCATAATTACATGGCGATTAAAATTGTAGTTGATACCAGTGTTTTTATTAGTGCGCTTATTAGCTCTCAAGGTATAAGTCGAGAATTGATTAGACGCTGCTTGACAGGTGAATATCAACCTTTAATGGGTAATGCTTTATTTTCTGAGTATGAATCGGTAATTCAAAGAGAAGAAATTATTGCCAAATGCCCTTTAAATAGTGAAGAAATTTCTGCTTTACTGGCATCATTGATGAGCGTAAGTCAATGGATTTCTATTTACTATTTATGGCGACCTAATTTAAAAGATGAAGCAGATAATCATTTAATTGAGTTAGCAGTTGCGGGAAATGCTCAAATTATTGCAACTTACAATGTTAAAGATTTCCAAAATGCTCAATTATTGTTTCCGAACTTATCAATCTTAAAACCAGAAGAAATTATTAGGAGCTAAACAAAATGTCAACATTAACTATCCGTTTACCAGAGGATAAGCATAATAGATTGAAAGAACTTGCTCAAGCCAAAGGTATCAGTGTCAATAAACTGATTGAAGAACTTTCTACTATTGCTTTGGCAGAATATGATGCCTACACAAGATTTAAAGCAATGGCTGCCATTGGCAAGCCAGAAGAAGGCTTAACAATACTAGCGAAACTTGATGCTCTGATGGAAAAGCGGTTGTAAGTCTCAATTTTGAAAACTCCGGCGTTTCTGATTGAGAATATGAATTGTCTCACGCATACCGCTAGCGCGGAATCCGCAGGGTAGGCGCAAAGGCGCAAAGAATCAATATTCTGCTGTGTATAAAAGTCCCAATTCATCCCGCATTTATGCAACGCCAAAAAAAACGCAAAGGCACTCATAAAACTCTCTGTGCCTCCGCGTCTTTGCGTGAAATTATTTCCTTACACCATCTCAGAAGTTTGCACCATTGGCTGCGGCTGAGGCTGGAACATGAACAGCGAGTAGACCACATCTCGGCGGATGTTGACCATCATATCCAAGAACAACTCATAACCCTCGCTCTTATACTCAATAAGCGGGTCTTTCTGTCCGTAACCACGCAAACCAACGGACTCACGCAAAGCATCCATTTGTTGCAGGTGTTCCCGCCAGAGGGTATCAATACGCTGCAAGATGAAGAAACGTTCAGCTTGACGCATCAATCCTGGCTGAATTTGGTCAATTTGCGCTTCCTTGAGGTCATAGGCAATGCGTACCTGTTCATGCAGAAAGGCTTTGATCTCGCCCATTCCCATGTCTTCTAATTGACTAGCTTGCATATCAGATAGCAAATAGACGAACTCCTTAACTTTCTCCACCAATTTGTCTAATTCCCACTCTTCCGAGGGCAAATCAGGGTTGATGTAGTAGTCAACGATGTCGTCCATCGTTTTTTCGGCGTACTTAATCACCTGTTCTTTTAGGTCTTGACCTTCTAAAACCCGGCGACGTTCGGCGTAGATGGCGCGGCGTTGGTTGTTCATTACCTCGTCATACTCAAACACCTGTTTACGGATGTCGTAGTAGTAGGTTTCAACTTTCTTTTGCGCGCCTTCTAAACTGCGGGTTAACATTCCCGACTCAATGGGCATATCGTCTTCTACGTTGAAGGCTTCCATTAAACCGGCAACGCGATCGCCTCCAAAAATCCGCAGTAGGTTATCCTCTAAACTCAGAAAGAATCTTGTTGAACCAGGGTCGCCTTGTCGTCCGGCGCGTCCCCGCAACTGGTTATCAATCCGGCGTGATTCGTGGCGTTCTGTACCAATGACGTGCAGTCCACCCCGTTCTATCACTTCATTATGTTCGCGTTCGGTAAATTCTTCGTATTCGTGCTTCACCCGCTTGTAAGCATCCCGCAATTTCTGAATCACGGGGTCATCAGTAGGTGCTTTCTCGGCAGCTACGGCGATTTTATCTTCTGCTTCGAGTTCTGGTAAAGCGCGATCGCCATACTCACGCACCGCAAAATCTACAGCTTCTTTTAATAATTTTTCGGCTTCTGGAGAAAGTTGGGTGGGGAAAATCTCTGGTGAAGCTTTCCAAGTTTTGACTTTCTTCCCAGGGGTGAAACCTTGACCGCCGCCATGTCCCCCAGGTAAACCAGATGCCCTTTGTACACCAAATACATCTTCGTCCTCTGGTCTGACAATACGGGGCATCAAATATTCCCGCAGTTTCAAGCGCGCCATGTATTCGGAGTTACCACCAAGGATGATATCTGTACCACGCCCCGCCATGTTGGTAGCGATAGTAACAGCACCCCTGCGTCCTGCCTGAGCGACAATTTCCGCTTCCCGTTCTACGTTTTCTGGTCTAGCGTTGAGTAATTCGTGGGGAATGCCTTGTGCTTTGAGTAATTGGCTGAGATATTCCGATTTTTCTACACTAGTAGTTCCCACGAGAACGGGTCTACCTTGTTCGTGCATTTCGGCACATTCATTAGCGATCGCCCGCCACTTACCTGTTTCTTTCTTAAATACCAAATCAGATAAGTCTTCCCGTTTTCTGATTCTATTGGTGGGAATAACTGTAACTTCTAGTTTGTAAATCTTCTCAAACTCGGCTTCCTCTGTCTTCGCCGTTCCCGTCATCCCTGACAATTTGGGATACAACAAGAACAAGTTTTGATAAGTAATTGTCGCCAAGGTTTGGGTTTCTGGCTGAATTTCTACGTGTTCTTTAGCTTCAATGGCTTGGTGTAAGCCATCACTCCAGCGTCTTCCAGGTAACACCCGTCCGGTAAATTCATCAACAATTACCACTTCCCCATTACGGACAATGTAATTCACATCTTTGAGGAACAGTTCTTTTGCTTTAATCGCATTAAAGACAAAGTGCGCCCAAGGGTCTTCAGGGTCAAATAAATCTGTTACACCCAAAAGTTCTTCCGCTTGTGCGAAACCTTCATCTGTTAACAGAACGTTACGAGCTTTTTCGTCTACCTCGTAATGTTCTTCAGTTTTCAGCGTCAAAGCAATTTCCGCCGCTTTGAGATACTTTTCTGTTGGTCTTTCTACCTGACCAGAGATAATTAAAGGTGTACGCGCCTCATCAATTAAGATGGAGTCTACTTCGTCAATTACGCAGTAATTAAAAGGACGCTGTACCACATCAGCCATCGATGTCGCCATGTTATCCCGCAGATAGTCAAAGCCGACTTCGCTGTTAGTAACGTAAGTTATATCACAATCATAATTTTTTTTACGTTCACTGGGATTCATGGTTGATTGAATTAACCCCACACTCAAACCCAGAAACCGATGCACCTGTCCCATCCATTCCGCGTCCCGACGAGCCAGGTAATCGTTAACAGTGACTACGTGTACACCCTTACCTGTAAGAGCATTCAGATAACTCGGTAAAGTTGCCACTAGGGTTTTACCTTCGCCGGTTTTCATTTCCGCAATTTGCCCAGAGTGCAGAATCGCACCGCCCAATAACTGGACATCGAAGTGTCGCAACCCTAAGACTCGTTTTCCTGCCTCTCTCACCACGGCAAAGGCTTCTGGCAGAAGATCATCAAGGGTTTCGCCTTTGGCAAGCCTTTGTTTAAACTCTGCTGTTTTGCCTTTCAAATCTTCATCAGAAAGAGTTTGTATCTCTTCTTCCAAAAGATCAATTTCTGTAATGTAGGGTTGGTATTTTTTCAGCTTACGAGCGTTGGGATCGCCCAACAGGAGTTTTAGCATGGCAGATTATGGAACTAAATTGAGGGGATGGGAATTAAAAGGGTTTGATTATTATATTGATTATAAGAACTTAACCCAACCTAGCCATTGTATGTAAGTAATGGATAGGTATGAGAGGGAAATTAACTCAAAAACAGCAAAATAGCAAAATTGGGATTCCATCTCTATTTAGATGATCCGTTTGATTTCGCAGTTCAAATTGTAAACTCCTTTAATAGTATCATTTTGCCCACAGATGAGGAGTGGTGAGTGGTGAGTGCTGTTAGCGGAAGCGGGGCGTTAGCCCGTGCTGTTAGCGGTAGCGCGGCGTTTAGCCGATGCTGAGTAAGAGTAGTGAGTAATGAGTTAAGAAATAAAATCTACCTTGTCTACCTTGTCTACCTTGTCTACCTTCCAATCCCCAGTCCCCAATCCCCAATCCCTACTCCGAACTCAAGCGGCGAAAATTATACTCCTTCGCACTGGGATGACAACTGACACAACTACTGATCTGCACGGGTTTCGGTAACTCGACTTGGGGATGTAACGCTTTAAAGTAGCGAGAATTATTCACCCGATAAGGTGTTGCTTCGTCTTTTAACTGAGAACGGGAGAATGTGGAAAGATATCGCCAAACTAGATTCCGGTTGGGATCTAATAAAGGCTGGATATTTACGCCGTAGTGCTGTGAATCTTCTAAGAGGTTTTTCCAAGTTTGGGTAGGTAAAACCGCCGGTGGTAATGCAATGTGACAACTAGAGCAATTTTCTAGATATAGTTCTTGTCCTAGTTGATATCTGGCAGGAACTACGTCAACTGTACCAATGTCTGATGCAGGTGTGGCACTTTGCGCGCTAGTGGCTATGGCTAGTAGCCAGCCCATAACCAAACTCCAAAGGAGAATGGTCAAGATTAATCCTAGAGGACGGCGTTTGAGTTTGGGTTGACGGGACTTACGTTTTACCAGATTTGACATTCCTCACATTCCCAGATACTTAGATTTATCCCTCATTGCTCATAATAAGACTTAAGCTGCATTGACGATGTTGCGAATATGGGTAAATATTTTTGATACTGGGGGCTGGAGATTGGGGACTGGGAACTGGGAACTGGAGACAAGGTGGACAAACAAGGTAGGATTTATTTCTCCATCAGCACTCACCACTCCCTCAACTCATGGATTAATAGCAGAGTTAGCCATTTTAATTAAAGATTCACGCTTACCAGCTTTTAACCCTAGACTATACTGTACGCCTTGTTGCCGCCAAGTTAAGGTGGCATCTGAGCAGTTAGCACCACAACGAGAATCTACAAAGTAACCAGTGATTCCTTTAGCTAAAACGACGCGTTTACCGGTGAGGCGCGGTGTTTTGCGGGTGACGGCTTCAGCAGATACTACACCTAAACGACAAGCTGTCCCACCATTGCAGTCAGGGGTGAATCCTAAGAGAATGTCATATTTTTTGGGTGTGGATGTTTCGAGAATGGCATAAATTGGGTTTGTGCCGTCAGATTCAGGAATATATTTAGGTAATAAAATTTTAATGCGGCTTTTTTGCTTTAATTTAGGCAGAATGGGGTTAAAAACTGAATGTGACTGAGAATTTACAGCTATAATGTGCTGTTTTGCTAATGTTTGTCTTTGATTGTTGGTGTTAGCTATTGCTGATTGATGGATACTACTAGCACTGAGTAATAATAGAACAGCACAAACTTGAGTGAGTTTTTTTAAACGTAGAATCATGTTGTCAACTCTGGTTTTATGGGACTACTAACTTTGTATTTCCCATTTTTGAATGACAATTACGCATGAGTGAGAAAAATTACTATTAAATAATTTTATCTGAGTAGATAAGCATTAAAAATTTAACACATCTATCGATGCTATAATTTCTAATTCTAATATTCTATCTTTTGCGTCTTTAAGGGCTGCTAAATTTCCTTCTTGATGATAAATATTTGCTGCTTTTTGAAAGTCTGTGATTGCTGCTTGCAGATTTTTCATATCAGTGTAAACATTGCCACGATTGTAGTAGGCATCGGCATAATTAGGATTAATTTGGATGGCTTGAGTGTAATCGGCGATCGCCCCTTCTTCATCACCTAGATCACAGCGCACGTTACCCCGATTATAATACACATCAGCTAGATGGGGATTAATCTGTAATGCTTGGGTATAATCTGCGATCGCGCCTTGATAATCACCAATATCAGCCCGCACGTTACCCCGATTTTTATAAGCATTGGCATCCTGCGATTTAATCGGAATTACTTGATTAAATCCTGGTTGGTATTTAACAAGATAACGGGCAATATCAGGGTTTTTGGATATATCTGCATACATGGGATTAATTTTAATTGCTTGAGTATAATCTTCAATTGCGCCTTGATTATCTCCTAAAAAGGAACGGGCTTCGGCACGGTTTTTATAGGTAATAGCAACATGAGGATTGATGATAATCGCTTGGGTATAATCATTAATTGCTGCCTCATAATTACCTATTTGTGATAGTGCTGAACCGCGTTTATAGTAGGCTTTGGCATCATTTGCATTGAGGTTGATAACTTGAGAATAATCTGCGATCGCTCTTTCATAATCTTCTAGTTGATGATAAGCAATTCCACGTTGATAGTATATTTCTGCGTTACGTGCATCTAATTTCAATGCCTGACTATAATAATTGATAGACTCTGTATATTCCCCTTTGGCTAAACATTCATCGCCTAATTTTTTGTGGTCTATATTCAATTCTTGGCGGTTATCAATAAAAACGTTGTTATTTTCAGCCTTTCTAGCGATGATTGGTTGCTGTATCTCTGCTTTAATTTGCTGTTTTTCTAGTAAGTAGGCTTGAGTAATAGGATGATGCTGATTGTGAGATTGTAAATATTCTAAATAGGCATACAATCCCCCCGCATACAATAACTGCTCAATTCCAAAAGAGATACTACCCGTTTTTAACTTAATCATTCTGGTGGGGAGAAATCCAGCTAAAAACAGGTGATATTCTGATTGAGCCTCATGCACAGCTTCTTGAATTAAAATGCAAACTACCACTGCATTTTTTTCTACTTCTTCTGAACTAACTGACCATCTTACCCGCTCAATACTACCGTGGCGAGATTTGACTTCAACGCCAATTGATGGATCAGATGTCAGGGTAAAATCTATTTTACCATCTCCGCCAAATCGTTTTTCATAGTCTACTTCTGTAATCAAATCAGCTAGACGTTCTTTAACGACTTCTTCACCTAATTTCCCTTTGAGGTAGCTAATAAAAACATCCCGTACTGGGGAAACTCGTTTATATTTTTCTGCCATTTGCCAGCAGAAATTCCGCAAGGCCTTTAATCTCTCACCAGAGATGACTGTTAACTCACTGTATTGACCTTCGGTTTCGCAATGCAGTAAACAACCAGATGATAACCTTTTGATAAAATCAGACTGTAGCGATCGCAGTAATGTAATCCAATCCATGTAAAGTTCTGCGAATTTTTTGCTGAAGTTATTTTAATAATATATGCAATTAAAGTAAACCTAGTTTACAAGTAACTCTTGTTTAGCTAACTTAACGCAACTAGTATTTTCTCAATCTATAGGTTTTAACCATTTCATAAAAGATAAAAATATATAAGATTCTTCATATTAATTGTTATCCCAACAAAACCAAAGGCAAAATGTGTGTCTTGATACAATAAGTTCATGATAACTGTTATATGCTTTCAAAGCCCTTTACTTTTACCCTAATGGCGGAGATACCGCTAAGATAGCACCAGAATGTCAGAGAATTTAGTCTCTATTAGTACGATTGGATCTGAGTCAACAGTAGCAATTGTGGCATGAGGTCAGCGTTTTCTTACATTCTGGTGATTTACTTAAATTTAGGCAACAGCTAGAAGAAAATAATTTAATCTAGCTGAGTATAATATCTATTTGTACAGGTACTTGTAGCTGCTTATCAATTGCTGATAAATACGAAGGTGAGCTGGGCTAGAATTTTTTTATTGACGGCTAGCCATGAATATTGCAGTGAGTGTGGGTATAATTGATGTCAAGTAACTAACACCTCATGTCTGCAATGCTTTGAATTATATTACGAACAGCGATCACCTAACCTTTTTAATCACAGATAACGCAAAATATCATTACTCACATTAAAATCAAGATCAAACTAAAGTTATTAAGTTTTATCTCCCTGTGTCTATTTCTGCATTAAAAACTATCAATGCCCTAAAGCAACCTACTAGTGATGCTTGGATAAAACAAGCGATCGCTAATTTAGACATCATCTTGCTTGATCATTCCCATTGTGAACGTAAAGCGGCTGGTGTGGCATTAAACTTTATGTTTCGCTACCCTTCTAATACTAAAATGGTGAGAGAATTAACAGCGATCGCCCGTGAAGAACTCGAACATTTTGAATTAGTCAATCAGTGGCTAGAAAAAAGAAATATCCCTCTAGCACCCTTACCACCGCCTCCCTACGGTGCAGGTTTAAAAGCTGCTGTCCGCTCTCAAGAACCAGAACGGTTTTTAGACTCCCTACTGGTAACGGGGTTAATTGAAGCCCGTAGCCATGAACGGTTAGGACTATTAGCCGTACACTGTCCTGATTTAGAATTAGCTAAATTTTATAGAAGTTTAATGGCATCTGAAGCAAGGCACTTTGGTACTTATTGGGTTTTAGCAGACACTTACTTTGACCGAGAGATTGTCAATCAACGGCTAGATGAATTATCAATAATTGAAAGCGATTTGCTGGCAAATTTACATCCAGAACCGAGAATTCATAGTTAATAGAACCACACATTATTTATGTTTCTACAATTAACACATATCAGGCTGCTAGTTTCCAATTACAAAGACTGCTTTCTTTTTTATCGGGATGTCTTGGGATTTGTTATAGATTGGGGTGATGAAAATAGCGGTTACGCCGAGTTACACACAGGCGACTATATTAAATTGGCTTTGTTTAGAAAAGAATTAATGGCGGAAGCTATTCCCAGTGCTTATCAGCCGTCAGCAATGGATTGTCAAAACAAAATGGCTTTGGTGTTTGCTGTAGATAATGTTGATGAGTTGTATTATCATCTCAAAGAAAATAATGCCATTATTGTGACTCAGCCAATGGATCGTCCAGAATGGGGTTTAAGAACAGCCCATTTTCGTGACCCTGATGGCAATTTGATTGAAATCTTCAGCAATATGAGTAGTTTGAATTAAGATACTGCTGTTTGCTCTATTGTGAATGCACAGTGAAGATTTAAAAGCAGAGGAAAAAGAAGGGTAAACGCAGAGGTACGCAGAGAATTTGTAGCGAATTCAGGAGATGCTGTTTTTGCTCACTTAATCCAAATTTTTGCTCAGGGATTCTTTCCTGAACTCTGCTTCCCGCCTTCTTGAACCATAGGATTTTTTATAATAATTAATCCTTATGTCAAATAAAAGTTTGATAAATTTTAAGATACTAAGACACGAGGACAGATAGTTTCTTGAATTTCCTTGCCAACTTTTTGTTCAGCTAACCTCAATTCATAGTTTTTCTGGAGATTGAGCCAAAATTCTCCGCCAGTGCCAAAATATTGTCCTAATCTCAACGCTGTATCGGCTGTTATTCCTCGTCTCCCATGAATAATTTCAGTAATTCTGTTTTTAGGAACATGAAGAACACGCGCTAAATCACTCGCACTCATATTTAGTTCAGCAATTTCATCAGCAAGAATTTCGCCAGGGTGAATTGGTGGACGTGCCATTTAACTTTCCTTTAGTGATAATCTGTAATTTCTATATTGAAGGGCTTCAGAAAATCATCAGGCCAATTAAAACAAATTCTCCATTGTTCATTGATTCTGATACTATACTGACCTTTTCTATCACCTCCTAATGACTCAAAGCGATTACTTGGTAATTGCATCAAAGCTTCTTTATTTGGGGCTGCTTCTAAAATATCCAGTCTTTTTTGTGCTTGTCTTTCAAAAGATTGAAACTCTTTAACTCTTTCTCCTAATGCAAATCTCTCCGTTCTTTTATCCTTGTATTTAGGGTATTCATCTGAGGAAGACATACATACTTAGTCATAAGAAGGCAGTGCCTGTTATGAGTTACGTTACTCGTAATTATAAGATATAATATTAGCATAAAAGATTTATCTGATCGCATTTAAGTCAGTCGGTGGGCATAAATCAAACTAGTAGTGAGTGCTTCAGCCCTTTTCTTAGGACTAAAGTCCTGACTACAAGCATTGAATTATTTACACAGTCATACTAACCTCCAACTCCATCCCAAAACCTTGGCTTGCTGACTATTAAGCATAGGCAAAATTCATGCTTTGAGGCTTCACCTGAGTTAGAATCAGCTAGAGAAGCTATATGCTGGGTAAAATTCGGGAATAAATCCAGAAGACTTTTCTGTACACACCTGACCCACACACAGTAATGCACAGCTACTATAAAGATTTCTTAATTCGTAACTGGCAAAAAAGCGATCGCACTAAAGCCGCCGCTATCATCAGTTACGTGTTATCAGAATACGGGCTGGGTTGGGAACCCAAAGGAGCTGACCGTGATGTACTGGAAGTAGAGGAATGCTACTTAAGTACAGGAGGCGAATTTTGGGTAATTGAACACCAAAGCCAAATAGTTGGTACGGGGGCATATTATCCCACCCATCGCGGAGAAAATGCCGTCGAAATTAGAAAAATGTATCTTTTACCAAGTGTAAGGGGTTTAGGATTAGGGAAATATTTGTTACAACAGTTAGAAGCAGCGATCGCTGACCGTGGTTTTAAGCAAATTTGGATTGAAACCGCCAGTGTGTTGGTAGAAGCAGTCAAATTATATGAAAACCACGGTTATCAGCCAGCTACGGGTTTAGAAACTGCACGCTGCGATCGCGTGTATGTGAAATATTTAAATGGGGAATAGGGAATAGGGAATAGGGAATGGGGAAGGTATTAAATTATGCTCAAAGGGTTTCTGGATTTATTTTTACAATCTAACTGCCCTTTGTGCCAGCGTTCCACATCTGGTGTAGTTTGCGAAAACTGCACTAGACAATTACAAAAATGTCATCATCCCCAACCCCAAGCCTTGTGGAAACCGCCAACACCCGTTTTGAGTTGGGGAATATATGGTGGGCTTGTCAAACGAGCGATCGCGGTGATGAAATATGAGAATCAGCCCCAAATCGCTCGACCTTTAGGACAATGGTTAGGAGAAACTTGGTTATTACATTCACTTCATCAAGAGCAACAAATCGTAGTCATCCCCATTCCCATGCACACCAACAAACAAAAACAACGGGGTTATAACCAAGCGGCGTTAATTGCTCAAAGCTTTTGTCAAACCACGGGCTTAAAATTAAAACTCAATGGTTTGGTCAGAACCCGCGAAACACAAGCGCAGTTTGGCTTATCAGTATCTGAGCGAGAGAAAAACTTGGCTGAAGCTTTTGTGATTGAGTCAGATTTGCTCAAACGCCACAAAAACGCCTCAGTGTTGCTAATAGATGACATTTATACTACCGGTGCAACTGCTAAATCTGCTGTCACCACCCTGCGTCAAGCGGGAGTTGTCGTCTTAGGATTAGCCGCCGTGGCTACTCCCCTCAAAGACAAAAGCAGCAAAAATTAATGGTCACTTTATCTGTGAAAAATCTATAATTAACCAAATTGCCCTGTGATTTTGGGAACATTGCCTATTATGCTCAGTAGATTTATTATTAATAATTTCCGTAAATTTATCGTATTGCCCACAACATTATTTGTAATTGGTATCACGACAACCACAACTTTTGCTCAAAACAGTAAGTTGTACAGTCCAATTATGTTGACTGATTTTAAAGAAATCAGTGACACCCTCTCCGAAAAAGATATCCCCACAGGTCAAGGTGGGTTTGCTCGTGATTATGCTGTTAAATTGAATAAGGGTGATAACTTAGCCGTTGATTTAAGTTCCGAAAGTTTTGATAGCATCATTACATTATTAGCACCCGACGGTTCAACATTAGCTGAAAATGACGATGGCCCCGACGGTACTAGCAATTCTCTACTGTTTACCCGCATCAACGAAACAGGGACTTTTATTATTCGTGTCCGTTCTTTTGGCGAAACTGGAGTAGGGCCTTTTAAATTAAAGGTGACGAAATTACAGCCTATGAAGTAGATTGCTGAGTAGTGAGTGCTGAGTGCTGAGTGCTGAGTATTTATCGGAGAAAGCTAGGTTCAAAACCGGACTTGCGTCCCGCTACGCTAAAACCCTTGGTGGGCGAAAAAATCCTTGTTTCCCTTGGCGTAGCCTCTCGTAGAGAAGGTAGGTAAAAACCCCAACGCCAGTTCTCTCAAGTCGGGAAACCCGCCCACGAGACTGGCTCCCCCTTGTGGGTGGCTGAATAAATTGCGAATTGCGAATTGCGAATTGCGAATTGGTTTTATAGGGTGGTGAGTACGCACAGAAATAACGCTTCTGTCCACTCTACGACTGCGCCGTAGGTGTCGCCTGTGTGTCCACCTAATTTGTGATTGAACCAAGCACCTGTGCAAACAGCGATCGCACCCCCAGCTATCACTATTGTTAGAGGTAAAATTATCCTGTTGCCATCTAGCAAGTAAAATAAGCTACTCACCGCCAACATTAACAACCATCCAGGGAGTAAATCTTGGTAGGAACTGATGGCTTGTTTGTGAAATGCACCTTTACCTGTGGGTTTTAGGTAAGGATAACAGCAAATTGCTAGCTGTTGTCCCCAACGTCCCCAGCCACAAGCAGCCATCAATATTAGCCAACGGTTATCTGTGATATCAGTTAAAGCGGTGGTTTTTAATAATATTAAGGCGATCGCTACCATTGCCCCAAATGCACCCGTAGCACTATCCGCCATCACTTCCAGTCTACGTTCTGGATTCCCCACAGCCAAACCATCAGCCGTATCCATCGCCCCATCTAAATGTAGTCCCCCAGTGATACCCATCCACACAGCAACTATCAAAGCACTACGAGTCAACATCGGTACACCCAGATAACTCATCCCCACATCCAAACAGCCCAGAATTCCCCCAATTATTAATCCCACCACCGGAGCAAAACGGGATACATCCTGAAATTCTAAGCCATTGATATAAGGCAAAGGAATACTAGTATAAAAAATCATACTTGCCACGAATTTCAAGAAGATTTTTTTCCCCCATTTCAACAGCTTAAACATATTGATAATTAATATGATGAATGACTAATACACCTCTTGCATAAATCTTTTTTGCCTCACGCATACCGCTAACGCGGAACCGCTTGCGGTAGGCGCAAAGAAAGACGCTAGAATCATGACTATTGACTATTGACTAATAACTACACCTTTGAATTTACAACAGTGGTTGTTCTGTTTAGGAGTTGGTTCACCGATGATTTTGTGGGCGACAATTGTGAATTGTTTAGATTCACCAAACTAATGATGATTAATTCCATAGCAAGCTAACAAGAGATAGGTTAATTCAACCTACCTCTTTTTTATTCATGAAGATATTAACAACTTTGACATTCTCCCCCGCTAACCGCTTACAAGGTATAGCGGGGGATTCTCACATCACTGTGAGACTTTCCTCTTTCGCTGAGATGACTTACTCTGAGAAGTTGCCTTCTCCAAGCAGAGGTCAGACTCTCCAAAGGCGTATATTCCTGCTTGCCCAGCAGTATTTTTAAACAGTTCTAATCCTTTGTTGAGGATATTGCGACTAGCATTGTAATCTCGGCAAGCAGTGTAGGAGCAATTAGGACAACTGTGTGTCCTAGTGCTGAGAGTTTTATAGACTTGATGCCCACAATTTGAGCAATCAATTGTGGTGTATGCAGGTGAGACAGCAACCACCACTCGCCCATATACCTTGCCGAAATATTTCAACCATTGAGTGAAGATACTCCAACTGGCATCAGAGATACTTTTCGCCAGTTTGCGGTTTTTGATCATGTTCCGCACCTGTAATTGTTCATATGCCACAAAGTCTGCCGACTTGATTACGCTTAGTGCTTTCTTGACGCACCAATCTTGACGCTGGCGTTGCAATTTCAGGTGTTTTCTACCTAATCTATTTCGTGCTTTAGCACGATTTTTAGAACCTTTGGCACAACGAAAGAATCTACGTTGTGCCTTTTTTAATGCTTTCTCGAATTTGCGTAAAAATCTGGGATTCTCAACTTTATTGCCATCACTATCTGTATAGAAATGGTTTAATCCCAGATCCAGAGCCAGAGATTTACCTGTTGGCTCTAATTGTTCTTTTCTTTCGTGGTCGATGCAGAATTGGATGTATATCCCATCTGAACGACGCACAATTCTGACTCGTTTTATCTGGTTTATTTGATAGTAATTCAGGTCACGAGTCCCCCTCAATCTCATCGTTCCAATTCCAAATTTATCTGTGAATGTTATGTAGTTGCGACACTCGGATAGTGACCAACCACTTTGCTTATATTCAACAGATGCCCTTGTCTGGAGTTTGCGAAATCGAGGAAAACCTTTCTTGCCTAAAACCTTGTTCTTGCAATTATCAAAAAACCTGCTAATTGCCGCCCAGGTACGTTCTGCCATTGCCTGTCTTGCTGTTGAGTTCAATTTTGATACCCAAGGAAAGCCAGGATTGTCTGATAGAACTTTCGTATATTTATTCAAATCGTAACCAGTTTTTGCATGACCATCTATCCAATAGCGCAAACAAGAATTGCGAACAAAAAGAGCAGTTCTCAAAGCTTCATTTACTTTGAGTAACTGTTCTTTTGTTGCTTCTGCTTTTGCTTCGTAGACTATCATATTTTGCAAGAATTACTATCAAGTAGTCTACTATATTTACTGTCAAAAACTCAACTACCCTGTTGAACTTATTTCGTTATACGAAATATTGTTCAACAGGGTGTCTTCTTTTTGACCGCTATTCATCTCCCGCTAACTGCTTACGCAGTATAACGGGAGTCTTCTAGCTCATGCTAGATAAATAAATTTAATTATACTGTATTGCATCAAATAATTAATTTGAGGGCGATCGCTCTCTTTACATAACTCTACAAAGGGGTCATTTATGTATAAAAAAATATTACTATTTTTCGCTATAACTTCCATGAGTGCTATACTCACACCAACATCGAGTTTAGCGCAAACAACAGGCTTTCAAACCCCTACAGGCAATATTCAATGTGAGTTAGTCGGGGAAGAACAGGAAAAATTGCGTTGTGAAATTGGTAGTTCACTAAGACCTAGACCACCTCAACCCTATCGAGGATTTTGTGAATTCGATTGGGGCGATGGGTTATTATTATCTGAATTTGGTAAACCGAATATTTTATGTATTAGTGATACTATCCGCGATCGCAATAAATATGTGCTTCCCTATGGTAGTAGTTGGAGTAATGGCGGTTTTACTTGTGTATCCCGCAGAACTGGCTTAACTTGCACTAATACCACTGGAAACGGCTTTTTTCTGAGTCGTGAAAAATGGCGGGTATTCTAGTTATTAATCTCAGCTTTCAAGTAGCGATCGCCATCATTCTTGCTGTGATACCAATTCACAGAAAATTCGATACAGATGCAAACCCTAAAAGGTATGCTGAGTATCACTTTCTTAATTTTGAATTTTGTTAGCGCAGCGTTAGCGAGTCCGCGAGCGTCATTTTGAATTTTGAATTGGTATGATATTTTTGCGTCGCACAGTTGAATATGTAATGATCATGGACTTGATTTCTTTTTATTTATATCTACATGGAATTTGTATAGTAAACTCAGTTCCTTGACCTGGCTCAGACCATACATTTAAACTACCACCATGTTTTTCGACCACAATTTGGCGGGCGATCGCCAATCCCAATCCTGTACCTTTTCCTACCGCTTTGGTAGTAAATAAATGGTCAAAGATTTTCTCTTGTACTTCTTGTTTCATACCTTTGCCATTATCGCGTATACAGATATAAACTTGGTTAGAAATGACTTCAGTACGAATGGTAATTATTTGGGGATTGGCTTCCAGTTCTTGAAAAGATTGAGTTTGTGCCATTTCGTCGAACATATCAATGGCATTGGCCAGGATATTCATAAACACTTGGTTTAACTGTCCAGGGAAGCATTTAATTAGGGGTAAATCTCCAAACTCTTGTATGATTTGAATCGCTGGGCGATGTTCATTGGCTTTGAGGCGATATTTCAAAATTAATAAGGTGCTATCGAGTCCCTCATGGAGATTAGCAGAGACTTTGTATTCGGTATCAGCACGGGAGAAGGTACGGAGGCTATTACTGATATCTGTGATGCGCTCCGTTGCTCCTTTCATCGAATTGAGTAACTTTGGTAAGTCTTCCGCAAGAAATTCCAGATCGATAGCTTCGGCATTTTCTCGAATTGGTTCAACTGGTTTGGGATAATGCTGTTGATAAAGAGCTAAATGCCCAAGTAAATCTTGTACATATTCTTTGCTGTTACTGATGCTGCCATTGAGAAAACCGATAGGGTTATTGATTTCATGGGCAACCCCAGCCACCAGATTTCCCAGGGATGCCATTTTTTCGCTTTGTACTACCTGCAATTGGGATTGCTCAAGCTGTTGGGTATAGGTTTGCGCCTGTTGATAGAGACGGGCATTTTCTAGGGAGATGGCAGCTTGGGTGCAGAGAAAGTTGATAATCAAGAGGCGATCGTGGGTGAAAACACCACTGGTGAGCAGGTTTTTCAGGTATAAAATACCAATCAGATTACCTTGATTAAGCAGTGGTAGACACAAAATACTCCTGGGTTGACGTTCCCTGAGATAGTCATCAATTACAGGTAAATCAGTTTTGAGTTCATTAATCACCACAGTTTCTTGAGTATTTTTAACATACTGAATTAATTTGACCGGGATATTGGGATTGTTGGTGATAGGTTCAGCAATCAGTTGTACATAATCAGGTGTGGCGATCGCTCGCACTTGCCATTCTCCGGTTTCATCAGGGTACACCAACGCACAGCGATCGCCACCTGAATTGTGCAGAATAATTTGGGTGAGTTTCTCTAGTAGCTCATCTAGTTGAATGGTTCTAGAGAGGACTTGAGAAGCTTTCAAGAGAGTTCCAAAATCGAGAGCCTGATAGAGACTGGTATTACTGAAACTCCTATCAGTGTCATAATGAACCGATACCGCAGGTGCAGCAATAGTCATCAGTGTGGTGAATACATCAAACGATGTCACTGTTTGTTGTAGGATGGGGCGCAGTAATTCGGAATAGCGGGTTTCTAAATCGACAACTTTGGCTTTGGCACCCCAACGACTGTAACAGTAGTAAGCTTCTTGTATGTAGCCTGCGGCAAATTTATCTTTGCCCCAATTGAGATAAAATTTAGCAGCTAGTTCGTTCGCTAGAGCTTCATCTTGAATAAATCCGTTGGCTTTTGCTCCCGCAACAGCACAGTCAAAAAATTCTATAGCCTCCGTTCGTTTACCCAACTTATAAAAACGCACTGCTTCTACTAAGTGATATTTATGCTGATAATTCATAGGAGCAGCATTCACGTAAACCAAGAGATGCTTCTGGTTAGAATCAACTTTCGATAAAAGCTCCTCCTGAGATGAAGGTGGAAGATGGGAGTATAATTTTAACCGGGTTAATGAATCGTAGTAATAGTAAGCTGGTGCTGACGGCATACTGATACCGGCTTTCAGATATTGCACTCCTCGATCTGCTATCTGAATCGCAGTTTCAAAACAACCGAATGAATAACTCAGTATTAATTTACTTAAATAAAATAGATGCAGAGCTAACTCATCATTTTCTGTAAGTAGAATAGATAATTTTTCATTTTCAGCATCAACTGACTCCAGACAGTCTGGATTGTTACTCAATTCAGTAAAATTATGAATAGATGCGCGGATAATATATATCCAATTCAGGAAATGTTGGCTCGGAGCAAATTTTGATTGATAAACCTCAACCTCTGCTAATAAATCTGGCAAGGGTTTCTCTCCACTCAAATACGAGTAGAACAATCTAAATGAAGTCGAAACCAGCGCGTGAACAGAATCACCTGTTTCTATTGCAACTTCGTAGGATTTATTTAATAAAGAAATGGCGTTCCGTATATTTTGTTGGTTGGATTGATTAAATGCGGCTACTTTAAACATAACCATGCTCTGAACAGAACTGTCATTAAATTTCTCCATCAACCGGAGTGCCAGCTGTCCAAAACGATAACCTGTTTCTATTTGATATAAGACAGAGCTAACAATAATACCAAAATCTGCATAGCCCGGTGCAGAGAAAAGCGAGTTTCCGTATTGTAGGGATAGATTAACTTCTTCGCAGGCAACAATTGGAAATAAAAGGGGATGAGCCTGATGAATCGAGGGAACTAAACTCGTCATGATTCGCGCTGCCGCCATCGCAGTCGCATTCTGGATGGTGGGTAAATTAATTAAGTCTTCTGTAGTGTAGTTTGATAGCTGATTTAGTGTGTGTTGTACCCGTTGTTGGATATCTGAGATTGTCAGAGATTCTGGCAGTATCACTCCTAGCTTTTGCAGGATTTCCCGTCCAATTTTAATCGCCTGCATCTGCTGATTTTGCAATTGATAAGCTTGCAGCTTGATTTCATAAACTTTGACTTGTTCCAACAGGTCATGTGTGTTTTTTATAACTATCGCAATTAAAGATTCCATCTTTGCAAAATCACAGCTAAGTAATGCCACTTCTGCTGCCGATTCGTATATACAACGTGTCAAATAATAATTTTTATCCCAGCTATCCATCGGCAGAAATTGCATTCCCTGCTCCAAATAATTTAAAGCTGCATTATATGCAGTCGAGTTTTTAGCCTTGCAAGCTGCTTGTAAATTTAATTGGGCATATTGATAACGTTGTTCTAATTCCGTAATCAGTGAACTACCACAATTTAACTGATGAACAATTTCAAATAAATGACTATCTTGGAAAGATGTATTACTATTTTCTAATAACAATTTGCCGATTTTCAGGTGAGTAATCTGTTTAAGAGCTTGTGGAATCAAAGAATAAGCAGCCTGCTGGACACGGTCATGGAGAAAGCGATAATTGCAGTTTTCCTGTAGAGTATGGGACGTTGCTGGCGTGGGAGATAAATAAAATTTGTACAAATCGCTATGGGGCAGAATCAACCCCGCCTGTAAGGCTTGCCAAAGTTGTGTCGCCACCTCGGCCGGGGATTGCCGAGAAACGATCGCCAATGTAGTTAAATCAAACTGCGCGCCCATACAAGCCGCCAATCTTAAAATCCCCTGAGTAGTGGCTGGCAACTTTTGCAACTGCTGCGCCATCAATTCCACCACATCATCAGTCAAAGCCGCATCTTGCACCTGCACAATATCACACTGCCAATACCCGGCATTCGCGTCAAAGTGAATTAACTGGTCTTGATGTAATGCCTGGAGAAATTGGGTAGCAAAGAAGGGATTCCCCTGGGTTTTCTGCATCACCAGTTGGGTCAGTGGTTGCACCACAGATGTGGGAGCATGAAGAGTATCGGCAATCAGGTGATTGAGACTGCTAAAACTCAGTGGTTGTAGAGTCATGGTGTGGATTTTTGCCCCTGCCTTTTCCATCCCACTTAGAGTCAACATCAACGGATGGGCGGCAAACACCTCATTATCCCGATATGCCCCTAACAGTAATAAACAGCCCGTTTGCGACTCCGACATTAATACCTGAATCAAATTCAAGGAAGCGGAATCTGCCCATTGCAAATCATCGACAAACATCACTAACGGATGTGCCGGGGCGGTAAAGACTTGCATAAACCTGTGAAACAACAAGTTAAACCGATTTTGGGCGGCGGTGCCTGATAGTTCTGGTGCTGGGGGTTGTCTGCCAATAATTCTTTCTAGTTCGGGAATCAGTTCTACAATCACTTGGGCATTTTCTCCCAGTGCGGCGAGAATCTGATGTTTCCAGTGTTGCAATTGGGTATCGCTTTCGCTTAACAGTTGCCCAACTAAGTCTCGGAAGCCTTGCACAAAGGCTGAGAAGGGAATGTTGCGATTAAATTGGTCAAATTTGCCTTTGATGAAGTAACCCCGTTGTTTGACAATCGGCTTCTGTACTTCGTTGACTACGGCTGTTTTACCGATGCCGGAAAATCCCGCTACTAGCATCATTTCTGATGTGCCTTGGGCGACTCGTGCAAAAGCTTCCAGTAGTAACTGGACTTCGGTTTCTCTGCCGTAGAGTTGTTCGGGGATGAGGAAGCGATCGCATAAGTCTCTTTGTCCTAAGTCGAATGGGGCAATTGACCGTGTTTGTTGCCACTGGCTGTAACATACCTCTAAGTCATGCTGGAGTCCCAAGGCACTTTGGTAACGGTCTTCGGCGTTTTTAGCCATGAGTTTGGCGACGATTGCCCCTAGGATTTCTGGGATGTGGGGATTGAGTTGATGGACGGGTGTGGCAATTTTAGCGATGTGACAGTGGACTAATTCTAGGGGGTCGTCTGCGAGGAAGGGTAGGCGACTTGTGAGCAGTTGATACAGGGTGATGCCTAGGGCATAAAAGTCGCTGCGGTAATCGATACCGCGATTCATGCGTCCGGTTTGTTCGGGGGCGAGGTAGGCTAGGGTGCCTTCTAGGGTGCTGGGGTTTTGGATTTGGGGGGTTTCTTTGGGCAGTAGGGTGGCGATGCTTAAGTCTATGAGTTTAATTTGTTTTGATTGGGGATGTATGAGGATGTTGGCGGGTTTAATGTCTTTGTGGATGACTCGATGTTGGTGTAGTTGGTGGAGAATCTCTGCTAGTTGGATGGCGATGGCTAAAGTGTCTGTGAGGTCTAGGGATTGTTGCTGGATGTATGTTTCTAGGGATATTCCTCCCCAGTCTGCCATGATCAGGGCGTAGCTGTTGCCATAGGGTTCTAGACTTAGGGGTGGGATGATGCCTGTGATTGGTAGATTTTTGGCGATCGCGTATTGGTTGCGAAATTGTACTAATTCGCCAAATGTGGGGTATTCTTGTTGCAGCACCTTAATTACGACTGGCAATTTCTGACTTTCTCGTATGGCTCTATACACGGCAGTACGTGACCCCCGGTAAATTTGTTCTGTGATTGTGTAGCCAGAAATTTCCGGGAATTTTGCTGCTTGTGGTGTCATAAGCTCGATGACTGATACACTTGGGCGAATTATTTCTATTATTACAATGCCCAAATGTATCAATAATCTAACAACTTTGGGTGTTAAATAATATCAAGAATAGATGAACTGAGGCGTTCTACTGTGCATTATCTATACTGTAATATTATTCATGATCATACTTATCATTATTCTAGTGTTAAATTCTTTGATTAAAATAAATTTATTGCTTTCGTCAAGCTGTCTACATCAGCGTTTTTGCTACTCACAGAATACATTATTGTGAGTTTGCTGACTTGATTACATATCCTCTCATATTGAGATATTTCTATATCTAAAACAGATTTTTATTGATGTCTTAGTGTGAGCTTTTTTTGATGCTATCCCGAACCTGTACCCTACACTCAATCATTATCAGCCTGAAAGCCTTATTAATCTTGATTTCTAGATGTTGAGTACACTACTAATATTTGTGAATAAATATATTTTTGTAAATGAGATAATAGTTTGCGAAGTATTTTGTCAAATAAATTAATAGCCACTAGCCACATCTCATATTTATATAGTTAAGCATAATTCTTAGGGTCAATGTTTAATTTTCTACGGCCAAATCGTACATAAAATTGCTAGCTTCCTGGCTCTGGCTATTTTTGATGCTTCTATTTATGGGTTCTCTGCATCCAAATTAACCACCAAGAAAAGTTGAGACAGGGAGACAGATTAATGAATAAAACCTTTGCTACGATTGACGGTAATGAAGCTGTTGCCCGTGTAGCCTACAAATTAAATGAAGTAGTCGCAATTTACCCCATTACACCCTCCTCGGCAATGGGTGAATGGGCGGATGCTTGGATGGCGGAAGGTCGTGCAAATTTATGGGGGACTGTTCCTAATGTGGTGCAGATGCAAAGTGAAGGCGGTGCGGCTGCTGCTGTACATGGCGCGCTGCAAACAGGTGCTTTGAGTACCACCTTCACCGCTTCCCAAGGACTGTTATTAATGATTCCCAACCTCTACAAAATTGCGGGGGAATTAACTAGCACTGTAGTTCACGTTGCGGCTAGGTCTTTGGCTACCCATGCACTATCTATTTTCGGTGATCATAGCGATGTCATGGCAGCCCGTGGTACTGGTTTTGCATTGCTTTGTTCAGCTTCCGTGCAGGAAAGTCACGATTTTGCATTGATAGCCCATGCAGCTACCTTAGAAGCACGAGTTTCCTTTTTACACTTCTTTGATGGTTTCCGCACCTCCCATGAAGTGCAGAAAGTGGAGTTATTGTCAGATAATGATTTGCGATCGCTCATTAATGAAGATAAAATTTTCGCCCATCGCGCCCGCGCCTTGACTCCAGAAAGTCCATTACTACGAGGTACTGCCCAAAACCCTGATGTCTACTTCCAAGCCCGTGAAGGCGCAAACCCCTATTACAACGCCTGTCCTGAAATTGTCCAAGGAATTATGGATAAATTCGGGGAACGCACAGGTAGATTTTACAAGCTTTATGAGTATCACGGCGCGAGTGATGCCGAGCGTGTGATTGTCATTATGGGTTCTGGTTGTGAAACAGTCCATGAAACCGTAGATTATCTGAATGCCAGGGGTGAAAAAGTTGGTGTCCTTAAGGTTAGACTGTATCGCCCCTTTGATGTAGAGAGATTTATCCAGGCTTTACCTAATAGTGTAAAAGCGATCGCCGTCCTCGACCGCAGCAAAGAACCAGGAAGCGCAGGCGAACCGTTATATTTAGATGTCGTCACCGCTATTCATGAAGGATGGGGTGTAGGGGTACAGGGGTGTAGGGGTGTAGGGGAGGAAAATACTACCACCACTCCCAAAGTTGTTGGGGGAAGATATGGGCTTTCGTCGAAAGAATTTACTCCGGCGATGGTAAAGGCTGTATTTGATAACTTAGCTCAAGTTACGCCGAAAAATCACTTTACTATCGGGATTAATGATGATGTTACCCACACATCCTTAAACTTTGACCCCAACTTCTCCACCGAACCTGATAACGTGGTGCGGGCGATGTTCTATGGGTTGGGTTCTGATGGGACAGTCGGGGCTAACAAAAACTCAATTAAGATTATCGGGGAAGGAACAGACAACTACGCCCAAGGCTATTTTGTCTATGATTCCAAAAAATCCGGCTCAATGACTGTTTCTCACTTGCGTTTCGGTTCTCAACCCATACGTTCTACCTACCTCATCGACCAAGCTAACTTTATCGGTTGTCATCACTGGGGATTTTTGGAACGCATAGATGTATTAAAAGCGGCGGCGACTGGGGCAACAATTTTAATTAATAGTCCCCACGATGCAGATAAAGTCTGGCAACATCTCCCCCTGAAAGTCAAGCAACAAATTTTAGACAAGCAACTGCAACTTTACGTCATCAACGCCAACCAAGTCGCCCGTAATAGTGGCATGGGTGGCAGAATCAATACTATTATGCAGGTGTGCTTCTTTGCCTTGGCGGGGGTATTGCCACAAGAACAAGCGATCGCCAAAATTAAACAAGCAATTGAAAAGACTTACGGTAAAAAAGGTGCGGAAGTTGTCCGCATGAACCTGCAAGCTGTAGACCAAACCCTAGATAATTTACATCAGGTAACAATTCCCCTAGAGGAAAAAGGCAAATGGATAGATGTAGAAGCATCTACCCAAAACCCTTTTCCCAGCAGCGTCCCGGCATTTGTTCAGGAAGTTCTGGGTAAAATTATGGTGTGGCAAGGTGATGACTTACCTGTCAGTACACTACCACCAGATGGGACATTTCCCACAGGTACAGCGAAATGGGAAAAACGCAACGTGGCGCAAGAAATACCCGTATGGGATGCCGATGTCTGCGTTCAGTGTAGTAAATGCGTCATGGTTTGTCCCCACGGCTCAATTCGTTCTAAGGTTTATCAACCGAGTGAATTAGTCAATGCGCCCTCTACTTTCAAATCAGTCAACGCCAAAGATAAGGACTTCGCCAACCAAAAATTTACCATCCAGGTAGCCCCAGAAGACTGCACAGGCTGCGCTATTTGTGTAAATGTCTGCCCAGCCAAAAATAAATCTGAGCCATCCTTAAAGGCGATTAACATGGCGCAGCAACTACCTTTAAGGGAGCAAGAAAAAGCAAATTGGGATTTCTTCTTGAGTTTACCCAACCCTGACCGCCGACAACTCAAACTCAACCAAATTCGTCAACAACAACTGCAAGAACCATTGTTTGAATTTTCCGGTGCTTGTGCTGGTTGTGGTGAGACACCATATCTAAAATTATTAACACAACTGTTTGGCGATCGCGCAGTTATTGCCAACGCCACAGGTTGTTCCTCAATTTACGGTGGAAATCTCCCCACCACACCTTGGACGAAAAACGCCGATGGTAGAGGCCCCGCATGGTCAAATAGTTTATTTGAAGATAACGCCGAATTTGGTTTTGGTTATCGTCTCTCCATCGATAAGCAAGCGGAATTTGCGGCGGAACTATTACAACAGTTCAGCAGTGAGTTAGGAGATAATTTAGTTAATTCCCTCCTTACTGCCGAACAAAAAACCGAAGCTGATATTTGGGAACAACGGGAACGGGTAAGCTTGTTAAAGCAAAAGTTAGACCAAATTCAGACTCATGACTCCAACGTCAAATCCAAAATCTACATCCTCAAATCGTTAGCTGATTACTTAGTCAAGAAAAGCGTTTGGATTATCGGTGGTGATGGTTGGGCTTATGATATAGATTTTCACGGTATTGACCACGTTTTAGCCAGTGGTCGCAATGTGAATATCTTAGTTATGGATACAGAAGTGTATTCCAACACCGGCGGACAATCTTCCAAAGCCACACCCCGCGCCGCCGTCGCCAAATTCGCCGCCAGTGGTAAGCCAGCACCAAAAAAAGACTTAGGTTTAATGGCGATGAATTACGGTAATGTTTACGTGGCGAGTGTGGCGTTAGGCGCGAAAGATGACCAAACCCTCAAAGCCTTCTTAGAAGCCGAAGCTTTTGACGGGCCATCGCTCATTATTGCTTATAGCCATTGCATCGCCCACGGTATTAACATGACTACGGGGATGAATCATCAAAAAGCCCTAGTAGACTCAGGACGCTGGTTACTGTATCGCCACAATCCATTGTTGCGAGAACAGGGCAAAAATCCCTTACAGTTAGATATGCGATCGCCTACGCAAACAGTAGAGCAATCCATGTATCAAGAAAATCGCTTCAAAATGCTCACCAAGAGTAAACCAGAGTTAGCTAAACAACTCCTAGCACAAGCACAAGCTGAAGTTGATGCCCGTTGGCAAATGTATCAACATCTGGCAAGTAAATAATAGTTAATAGGTAATACCAAATTGGGATAGGTAGTATTGTTTCGAGATTCTGGAATAGCCTAAGAATCCAGGCTTTTAATCCAAAATCCAAAATCCAAAATCCAAAATTGGTATTACCTATCATTGTTCGGTAGCGATAATATGTAAATCAATGTTTTGATATCGAATTAGGTCTACTAATCTCTGTGTAAAAGAGCCTTTAAACCATCTTTTCCATCGAGGCTGTTGGCTTTCCCCAATAACAATTTGAGTGATGTGATACTTAGCTGCAACTTGAGCAATTTCTTGAGCAACATTTTGACTCTTGACGTATAAAAATTCCCCACCAAATTCTTTACATAACTTCTCACAGGTATCAATATGGACACTTTCTTTTTTGGTGAGGAATCGCTCAGGATCTGCTACAAAAACGCCATAAAGTCGCGCATTCATATAATTGGCGATGCGTGCGCCGCGACGGAGCAATTGCACCGAGTTAGGGTAGGTAGACACACAAACTAAAACTCGTTCATGAATATTACAGCTTTGTCCTTGTGAGGTAGAAGTATTTGCTTCCTCCTCAACTGTATCCGCTACTTCCCGCAAAGCCAACTCTCGCAAAGCAATTAGGTTGCGACGTTGAAAAAAGTTTTTCAGGGACTGCTCGATTTTCTCAGGTGCATAAATTTTACCCTCTTGCAAGCGGTCTTCTAGAGTTTCTGGAGTCACATCAATGACTACGACAGCATCAGCTTCATCTAGGAGGCGGTCTGGAATACGTTCTCGCACTACAATGCCTGTAATTCTCGCAACTAAGTCGTTCAAACTTTCTAAATGCTGAATGTTGACAGTGGAGTAGACATCAATGCCGGCGGCTAAAATCACTTCTACATCTTGGTATCGTTTTTCTCGTCGTGAACCAGGCACATTAGTATGAGCAAGTTCATCAACTAACACAAGTTGGGGGGAACGCTCTAATATTGCATCTGTGTCCATTTCCTGCAAAGTAATATTTTCGCGGATGGTGACTTTTCTAGGAATCACCTCTAGCCCTGTTGCTTTTTCTGCGGTTTCTTTGCGTCCATGAGTTTCCAAAATGCCAATTACAACATCAATACCGTCTTGTTTCAGCTGATGTGCTTCTTCCAGCATTTTGTAAGTTTTGCCGACACCAGGAGCCATCCCGATGAAAATTTTATGCTTTCCACGTCGGTAAGGACGAATGTAGGAACTGTCAGGAGAAATTGTCGAGTTATGGGACATGAATAGGTTATTCTTCCAGGCTTTTAATGATTTCTTGCAAAAAGAATTTTGTGTTGGGTTTAGCTTGAGGAAGCTGATTTCAATTTTGCCAAAAATACCTAAGAATTTCCTATCAGTATATTGGTTAAAAAACAAACTATGTTAAGCAATGCAAAAATACTATAATTAAGTTCGTAGTAAGGAATTTAGTCCTTATTTGTTCGCGGAGCGTCTCTTAAGAGAGAACTTTAGTTCTCTCTACAAACCTTTAACTACGAATTATTTTAAGGCATCTACAGCCAGATTTAATTTCAAGACATTCACCCCAGGTTCACCAAAGATTCCCAAAAAGCGACCATCAGTATTTTGATTAATTAGAGTTTCTAGTTGTTGGGGTGATATTCCTCGCGCTTTAGCGACACGGGCAACTTGCGCTCTAGCAGCTTCTTGGGTAATGTGGGGGTCAAGACTAGAACCAGAGGTGTAAACTAAATCTGCGGTAGGTTGTACACCTGTGGCTTTTAATCGGGTTAAATCGCCTTCTACCCGTTTGCTGGGATCTGGATCGTCTTTACCTTTGATGCGTTCTATTAAAGCTGAATTACTAGGAGCTAAATTACTTGCGCCGGAAACTCCTGTTTGTAACACTTTAGCATCATCTTTTTTTGGGTCGGCGGTGCTGTAGCTGGTGGTGCTAGGACGAGAGTTAAAATAGCGATCGCTACTAAACGGTTGACCAATTAAACTAGAACCAACAACTTGACCCCGACTATCTTTAATCAAACTACCATTAGCTTGAGATGGAAACACAAGTTGTCCAAAGGCAATCATGGCAAACGGATAAATAATTGCGCCAATTACCCAAAGGACTATAGTAGAACGAATTGCTCGGCTGGCTTCTGTTGCAAAACTCATTAGAATTTCTCCGGTACAAACATTACAAAAAACAAATATGTAGAAAGGCTTAATGTTACTAGTCCCAATAGTCCTAACGCCCAAGCTTGAAAATGTGAAAACTGTTCCCCAGTCGCAGCATAAACAACAGGCGCAACTATAAGGTTGAAACACATTGCTAAGAACAAATACAAAGGTAGTTTTTGTTTACGCCATTGCAACCAAATTTCGTTTACTCCTACAAGTATTTGGGCGAATACTTGCGGTGTCAGTAGAGGAGAAATATTTACACGAGGAGGTTTCATCATAGTTTTGAGAAATGAGACATTAAGACAAGAAAGAAGTAATACCAATTCAAAATTCAGGCTTTGCTGTTAATGGGATGATTTTTGTCTCACGCATTCGCCGCTAGGCGTTCCGCTTGCGGTAGGCGCAAAGGCGCAAAGACACAAAGAATTAAAGTGTCTTTCCCCCACACCCCCACACCCTTACACCCCTACACCCCTCAACTCAAAGGTAAAATCACATCAATAAGTTTGATTGCAATGAAAGGCGCAATAATTCCACCTACGCCATAAATGAAGATGTTGCGTTTTAATAGTTGATCTGCCGTTAGGGGACGGAATTTCACGCCTTTGAGTGCTAGGGGAATCAAGACGGGAATAATTAAAGCGTTGTAGATTAGGGCGGAAATAATCGCAGATTGCGCGCTTTTTAAGCCCATAATGTTGAGTGCGCCAATCCCAGCCGCCGCAAAAATTGTGGGGATAATGGCGAAATACTTAGCAATATCGTTGGCGATGGAGAATGTTGTTAACGCCCCACGGGTGATGAGTAACTGTTTCCCAATTGTCACCAAATCGATTAACTTGGTGGGGTCAGAATCTAAGTCCACCATGTTAGCAGCTTCTTTGGCGGCTTGGGTTCCAGAGTTCATGGCTAACCCGACGTTAGCTTGAGCTAATGCAGGTGCGTCGTTAGTACCATCACCAGTCATTGCCACCAGTTTACCTTGAGATTGTTCGGAGCGAATCACGCTAATTTTGTCTTCTGGTGTGGCTTCGGCGATGAAATCATCTACTCCGGCTTCTTGAGCAATGACACTGGCGGTAATGCGGTTGTCACCCGTTAGCATGACAGTCTTCACACCCATCCGCCGCAGTTGGTCAAATCTTTCCCGCAAGCCCGGTTTGACGATATCCTTGAGATAAATCACCCCGAAAATTTGGTCATCTTGACAGACTGCTAAGGGCGTACCACCTAGACGAGAAACTCGCTCATAAGCTGCATCCACATCGTCAGCAATTCGACCACCACGAGAACGGACAAAGCCTTTAATTGCGTCTACTGCGCCTTTACGGACTTCCTTCCCGTTGGGTAAATTAGTCCCACTCATCCGGGTTTTTGCAGAAAATTCCACACCTTCGGCTTGTTTGGAATCAAAATCAACCTTGACACCCAAACTTTCAGCTAGTTTAATAATTGACCTACCTTCTGGTGTTTCATCAAACACACTGGCAGCTAAAGCTACTCGCGCTACATCTGTGACTGAGTAACTGTTGACCGGGATAAACTCATCAGCCATACGGTTGCCCAAGGTAATTGTACCAGTTTTATCTAGCACCAAGGTATTAATATCACCGCAGGCTTCTACAGCTCGTCCAGAGGTGGCAATGACATTAAATTGGGCGACTCTATCCATACCAGCAATACCGATCGCACTGAGTAAACCACCGATAGTAGTAGGTATTAAAGCTACCAATAGGGAAATTAAGATGGCGACGCTAGCACCTGCACGCAAGCTGTTTCCGGCTTCTGCCCCAAACACAATGCTGATAAAGTTGGCAATATAGTTAACAAAGGGGGGCATAGTAGCCACCACAATTAAGAAAACTTGCGTCAGTACGGCTAACAATACTGTTAAGGCAATCTCATTAGGTGTTTTCGTCCGTTCTGCCCCTTCCACAAGGGAAATCATCCGGTCAATAAAACCCTGACCAGGGTCGGCAGTAATGCGAATCGTTAATTCATCTGAAAGTAAGCGTGTACCTCCAGTCACAGAACTAGCAATATCTGTACCTGGTTGTTTGAGTACAGGCGCAGATTCCCCTGTAATTGCCGACTCATCAACTGAACCGATACCTTGAATCACTTCGCCATCGGCGGGAATCATATCATTGGCAATGACTTTTACTAAGTCGTTGCGGCGTAATTCGGTGGAGTTAATTTGCTCAATTGTACCATCGGGTAGTATTTTGCGGGCAGTAGTATCGGAACGGGTTGACCTCAAGGAATCTGCTTGTGCTTTACCGCGTCCTTCGGCGACTGCTTCGGCAAAGTTAGCAAACACGACTGTAAAAAAGAGAATTAAGGTAATTAAACCGTTTAATAGCCGTTGTTGGTTGACATTTACCTGTAAAGTGCCGAATAAATTAGGGTCAAGAGTTACCAGAAAAGTGACGATTGTTCCCACCCAAACCACAAACATCACGGGATTTTTGACGGCAATACGGGGATGAAGTTTGACAAAAGATTCTTTGATTGCCCTTTGATAAAGCCCCCGCATATCTGCTTTGGGTGTATGTCTGCGTGAATCACGCGTTCCGTGAGGAATACGGGGAGGACGAGGTGATGAGTCTATATTGGTTGTCATAGATTATGGAATACCAATTCAAAATTAAGAAATTTATGTTTGGCAGGGGGTTTCTGGATTTGGATTTTTTGCATGATTTTCGTGAATTACGCTGTGTGCAAACTTTCTTCAAACCTAACCCCCAACTCCTTCCCTTGTAGGGAAGGGGAGCAAGAATTAAAGCCTCTAACGCCACTTGCTACAACGCGGGAAACCCGCGCAACGCAGTGGCTTCTCCTTGCAGGGGAGAGGTTTGGAGAGGGGTTTCAATGATAAGTTGCACATAGCGTTAAATTACACCCCTATACCCCTGTGTTTCTTGAACGTTAAGCCTTTAAACTAGAGTGTCAACCAATACCTCTAGCAATCCAAAAGGCTTCACCGATGGGGCCGAATGCTAGGACTGGGAAAAATGTCAGCGCGCCGAGGATTAAAATTACCCCTGCGGTTACACCTGTAAATAGTCCGGTGTCAGTGCGTAATGTACCGACGTTGAAAGGAACTTGTTGTTTGCGAGACATACTATCTGCTAGTAACAGTAACCCAATAATGGGAATGTAGCGTCCGGCGAGGAGACTAAAACAAGTGCTGAGGTTCCACCATAAAGCAGTTGCGGTAGTTTTGGCACCGACTGCAATGGCTATTGGTGATGGTTGAGAATCACTTAAGCCTTCCAATCCTGAACCGTTGTTAGCTGCTGCTGAGGCGTATTCATAGATAACTTGAGCAAAACCGTGAAAGCCTGGGTTGCTGATTCCTGCTAGTTGATCGGGGAATGCTAGGGCGATGCCAGCCGGTATCATAATCGCAATGGGGTGAACTAAGAGAATCAGAAAACTTGCTAGTACAACTTCCCGCTTTTCGATTTTGCGTCCCAGAAATTCTGGTGTGCGTCCCACCATTAAACCTGTAGCAAATACTGCCAAAATCAAGTAAGCAAACAAGTATGCTGTACCTGTACCCTGTCCACCCCAAATGATTTGCAAAAACATATTCGAGAGGGTGACAAAACCGCCGTTGGGCATGAAGGAGTCATGCAAACTATTAACAGCACCACACATAGTGCCGGTTGTGCTGACAGCAAACAAGGCAGACTGCGCCCAACCAAACCGGACTTCCTTTCCTTCTAAGTTTGGTTGTGTACTGCCCAAAAGTGTATTGACTGCTGGATTGCCATTATATTCACCAATGGCGGTGATGATGATAAACGCGATATAAATCACACCTACCATCCCGTAGACTAACCAAGCTTGTTTAGTGTTGTGAGCAAATAAACCGTAAGCATAAATCAATGCTGTGGGAATTGACAGCATCGCCACAACCTCAATTAAGTTAGAAAAGCCGTTGGGATTTTCAAAAGGATGTGCAGAGTTGATGGCAAAAAAGCCGCCGCCGTTTTCTCCTAGTTCTTTGATGATTTCAAAATGAGCCACAGGGCCGCGTGCGATCGCCTGACTTATATTAGGATCTTCTAAAGTAGGAATGACAACTGGCCCGGCTAAGGTTTCGGGAACGCCAGCCGCCATTAGGGCAATTCCACCCACAATACAAATAGGTAACAAAACCCGCGTAATTGAGCGAATCAAGTCTACATAAAAGTTACCCAAAGGTCTACCAGTCAACCCACGAATAAAAGCAATCCCCACCGCCAACCCAGTCGCCGCCGAGGTGAACATATGATAGCCTAAACCCCACATTTGACTGGCATAGCTGAGGTAGGTTTCACCAGAATAGTGTTGTTGGTTAGTGTTGGTAATAAACGATATGGTTGTGTGTAATGCTGTATCCCAAGTTGGCGCACCTATTTTAGTAGGGTTAAAAGGCAACCATCCTTGATTCATGAGAATCAAGAAAATCAGCAACCCCATCACTATGTTGCTGTACAAAATGGCTCGTGCATACTGCCAACCCGTCATATTTTCTTTAGTGGCAACACCCACCAAAGAGTAAAGTATTCGCTCAATCGGATTCAAAATCGGGTCAAGAAAAGTTATTTGCTCTTGGTAGACACGCGCTATATATCGCCCAAAAAAGGGAGTTATAGCCACGACAATTAATAGCGTTAATGCTATTTGTATCCATCCTTGTAACATGATTTATCCCAATTAATAATTCGTAATTTTGACGATAATTTCAGGCATCGCTGTACATAGTAATTTGTGCGGCAATTATTTGTATCATTTGATTTAAATCATCTATTGATCTCGTAAGAAATACAAGATATAGAAGATATAAAAATGGGTATATTTTTTATTGATCTAGCGTTTATTTTTTCTATATCTAACGTTTAGATAATTTATATGCAGGTGTTTATTATGTTTATATAGCAATCCTAAATCATTTATGAGACAAAAGATCCCCGACTTCTTCGAGAAGTCGGGAAACTGGACACCGCGAGTTCTCACAAATCAGATAGAACTGCTATATATCTGCTAAACGATGACAAGTGAACAGGGAAATGGTAAAAAGTTGTTAATTAGAGTTTTATCATAATATTTAAAGTTATATAGCATTGCCTAACCTATTGAATTACTATGTAAAAATCTCTGCGCTCCTCTATGTTTAAAAATAATAAATCTGTAACTCCCTTAGTTATTAATTACTATAAAATCAATAGTTATTCTGAACAAAAATATATCCTAAATGTTTTTATATCTGAGAAGATTACTAACTAAAAAATCACAATCGAGCAGATTGGCAGTTATATTGGGACTATTTGCGACTGTGATGGTGATGGAGTTTAAAACACCCACTGAATATGTGTTTGGATATCTTTACACCGGCCCCATATTGTTAACAAACTCATGGTTTGGCAAGATGGCAAACTTTCAAGCCACTACTGTAGCTGTGTGCTTAACAATTTTGAATCTTTTTTTACCGGGAGGTGAAATAATTAATGTATCCACAGTTGCCAATCGCGCGATCGCTGTTATGGCTTTGATTGTCACTGGTGTGTTAAGCAATCGCCTGCGTCGTTCCCAAGAAGCGATCGCTGTTACTCGTGCCAAGCTAGAATCTCAAGAGGAACTAGTAAAACTCCGAGAAGATTTCGCCTCTACACTCACCCATGATTTAAAAACACCTTTGCTGGGAGCCATTGAAACCATCAAAGCTTTTCAACAAGAAAAATTTGGCCCCGTTGTACCAACTCAACAACAAGTGTTAGACACAATGGCACGTAGCCACCAAACTTCTCTGCAACTCGTAGAAACTCTGCTAGATGTCTATCGTAACGATATTGAAGGCTTAAAACTGGACTTAGCACCTCTAGATTTAAGCAACTTAGCAGAAGAGGTGGCTAGTAGTTTGATTGCATTAGCAGCGAATCGTCGTGTTCATCTCTCGGTGAGTTATGGTGATTCCGATTGGCGACGTGCATTGTGGGTTCAAGGCGATACCCTACAACTGCAACGTGTGTTTAACAATCTCTTGGTGAATGCCATTAATCACTCGCGGCGCGGTGCTAAGGTAGAAGTAGTTTTAGAACCACAAGATTCTTACCAGGTGGTAAAAATTCTGGATACGGGTGCAGGTATTGAGCCAGAACAGTTACCTCATTTATTTGAGCGATTTTATCAAGGACATAGTGACACTTTCGGTCTACGCCAAGCCAAAGGTTCAGGACTGGGACTTTATCTATCTCGGCAAATTATTGAAGCCCACGGCGGTATAATTTGGGCAGAGAACAGAACACCAACTGGTGCTATGTTTGCATTCAAATTGCCCGTTTATCCCTTTCAATCTCTAACTGCCTGAAATGTCCTCTATCCCTATTAAAATTTTACTTGTTGAGGACGATGAACTCTTCCGCTTAGGTTTACGCGTGCGATTGCAACAAGAACCGGGCTTAGAGATTGTCGCTGAGGCTGAGGATGGTGAAACAGCTATTGAATTAGTCAAGCAAAATCTTTTAGATGTGGTGCTATTAGATGTAGGTTTGCCGGGAATTGGTGGTATTGAAGCTTGCAGACAAATTAAACAGCAAAATCCCCTCCTGCCAATTTTAGTTTTCACTTCTCATTCCCAAAAACCTTTAATTACACGCTTAATTGAAGCTGGCGCGCAGGGCTACTGTCTTAAAGGCATTGCTGCGGAAAAGTTAGTTTTGGCATTACGTTCTGTGGCTGCGGGTGCTTCGTGGTGGGATGCCACAGCAACACAGGAAATTCGTTCTTCCTTAAGCTACGAACTATCTCAACCTGAGTCAGACAATATCACTAAGCTTGCCAATCCACTGACTGGGCGTGAGCAAGAAATTCTTTCACTATTAGCCGCCGGTAAAACTAATCAAGAAATCGCCCAGACATTATGTATCGCCACAGGGACAGTACGAGTGCATATTCATGCGATTTTACAGAAGTTAGAGGTAAGCGATCGCACTCAAGCTGTACTTGTTGCTTTACAAAAACATTTAATTAAAAATCAGTAGTTAAACTCTATGTATTCAATGAATCACTCCAAAATACTACAACGCATCATGTCTGCTAAATTACTCACTCCTCAGTAATAAAAACTCGATGATTTAAATGAAATAGTGATGTCTGGAAATTTTTCCAGAAAACATTGCCCTTAGCCTGTATATATATAGTGATTACCTCACTTTAGTTATGATTCTATTTTGCTAATTATTATACTAATCTTCAAGAAATTATAAAGATTAACCCCAATTTTTAGAAAAATCATCTTTGATTTATGCAAGAAATTAGTACCCCTGTAGGAATCCGATTGATTTGGAAAAAAATCTAAGTATATGTAAGGTGCGTTACGGCTTACGCCTAACATACCAAATGCCTTGGTAGTGGGTGCGTTACGCTGTCGCTAACACACCCTAATGGACTTTTATTCCTTCTTAACTGTTTCCCGTTCCCTGTTCCTTGTTCCCTTACTAAGCAAATGATTTCAGGAATCAAAGCGGATTTCTATATCTTTTAAAAATATTCAATTTATTAGTTACTAATTGTACAAATTTATCCACTGATTAACTAGATCTTTATCAACAAAATTGAATGTATTTTTGTTTACAAAAAACAATATTGTAATGAAGATTTTATATTAGAAAAATTTATATCTTGCTAGATAATCATATGTCAGCAATATTAAATAAAACTCCTTTCTTTGGGTTGATATTTATAAAATAAAATGTGTTATGCTGGAAAACAATTATTGTCAAAAGCCACTCATGTAATTCAAAACATGATTCGGTGGTTGGTTTGTAAATCATCTGTGTGCAACATGATTAGAGCAATTTACTCTAGAAATTCGTTGCAAGAAAGCCGTCATAGCAATCGGGGAAAAGCTTACTTGTTTGCACCGATGGTCAATTTTAATGTGATGGCTGAAGTGGGAGATACTCCACCCTAACTTGGTTATTTTAACTTCAGGAATAACCAAGATAAATGCAACGCTAATTATATTTAGCTGTACAGATAAAAATTTCTGGTTGATTAATTCAATCTGTACAAAATATATTGCCGTTGAAAAATCTTGTTAAATTGGGCTGTAAACATAGCTTAACCACTAATAAATAAAGGTTGGTGTAAGTGTTTTAGTGTTAAATATTCGAGGATTCTGCACAGAGATTATCTGTAGCTTATGCTGCTGCTACAGACGTTTTAGGTAGTTTAAAGCCCTGAATATGCTAAAAGACTCCATACACTAAATTATGTGGTGTTTAACTGTTAAGTATACATAATCAAACAACTCATAAATTACTTTGTAGTTAAACCCATAGTTACCTACATAAACCTTTCATGTGATTAGTTGAGCATACCCAATTTTATAACTGAATAATCTTGCAATTGTGGGTAATAACAGATAGTCATAAACAGTCTAATTTCGTGCAGACAATATGCGTAATATTGCATATATCATGATGTAGATTCTGACAAATGCTGATAGTTAAAAATAGATAATAATCTACAGAGTAATGAGATTTTTATAATTGAAATGTATTTTTAGTTATACATAATTCTCTTTGTTCAATCTATAAGTATCAGCAGGAATGTTACTCCCCAAAACCATGATTAATTTACGGTACAACCTTGGCATTGTTAACACCATTCATCTGATAATTAGGTCATGAATAATCAACGATTCAACGGGAAATTTCAGCGTTTACAAGAGCTTTTATTCATTACATTCTTAGGAGATTTACCGACATTAGCTCTAGGCACAAAATTAAGAAATCTCTTGTATAGAAAGATTTTTGCTCAGATGGGGCGTTCAGTCTACATTCAAGATGGAGTGGAATTTATCAACACTTCTTGTATTGAAGTTGGCAATGGAGTACATCTGTTTAAAGGTGTACGTCTCGATGCTAGAGGACATATCAATAATAAAATTCGGCTCAGGGACGGAGTAGCGATTGAGCGTTATGTTGATATTGGTTGTTTAGCAGACACTTGTATTGATATTGATAGTGAAACGTTTATTGGGCCGGATGTTTGTATTGCTGGCCCAGGAAACATTAAAATTGGCAAGCGTTGTATGATTGCAGCACATTCAGGGATCTATGCTAACAATCATAATTTTACTGACCCAACACAGCCTATTAAATACCAAGGTGTGACTTGTCGAGGAATTGTGATTGAGGATGACTGCTGGCTAGGACATGGGGTCACGGTATTAGATGGCGTGACTATTGGTAAGGGGAGCGTCATTGGTGCTGGTGCGGTAGTTAATAAAGATATTCCCCCCTTCTCAGTGGCTGTAGGTGTTCCGGCGCGGGTGATTAAAAGCAGAGTCACGCCAGTGTCTGTGAATGGTCATGAACCATTGGGGATGGTTGAGTGTTGATTTGGGAAACCTTAGCCTTTAGCCAGCGTCTCATAATCAGATAAAAACAGCGATGATGCGATCGCATCCACAATATATCTCGGAGCATCTACTTTGATTACCATCTTGACAAATACCGCCACAGGCTATTTAGAGAGGATTTAGTGCTGAACTATCACCGTAGTCCTCTCCAAAGGGAGCGATCTGTGGGTAATATAAAGGAGCTATCTTTTCTGCACGGCAGATACTAAGGAAGAGCCTTTTGTCATAACTTCTTGGAGAGATCACCGATGGTAACTTTAAAAATCGCTGTTTATATTGTTGTAGCTTTCTTCGTAGCTATTTTCGTGTTCGGATTTTTGTCTAATGACCCAGCTCGTAACCCCGGCCGTCGGGACTTAGAGTAATTAACTAGACAAAATATCTGTAACAGCCGGAAGTTAGCAACCGCCAATGTGATAGACATTGGCTGCTAGGTTTTTCACCTTGCAGTCTTTTGTCCTTACCGCAAGTTTGCTATACACAAGCAGAAAGCGACAGTCGGAAGGCAAAAGGATAAAATAGTCCTTCCGGCTATAAACTGGCTATTTGTTAGGTTGATTGTGTTCCCTTATGCTTCATCCCGTCCTTCCCCCAGCACCACCACCTCTTGTTGAACCCATACAACCTGCAAATGTCACTGTATCTGCAAGTAATCAGCAAGTTTCATCAGTTAGCAATGTTGAGCAGCAAGCCGCAACTCCAAACTCTCCCGTAAATGAAACAGCAGGGGAGCAGGGGGAAAAATCACTCAATGCAGATGCTCAACCGCCAGAGGAAGTCAGGGAAAATGAGGCTACGAATCATCAATCAGAGAATTTATCAGTTACTCCCAAACCATTAGCCACCAGTGCGCCAGAAGCCTTTGCTCCTGAATTTTCCCCCCGTAATATCCAGAGTGCAACGAATTTGGGTGAACCATTGGAAGTTGGTTATCCCATTCAACAACCGTTAAATTATTCTCTACAAGCACCTCCTCAAACCAGCAATCAGGCGCAAGCCATCACTGAGGATGAAGATTTTACTAAGCAAGAAAATAAAGACAATATTTCCTTACAGAAGTCGGGAGATAGTATCAATCTCTCAGTGACTGCGGCTGATAGCGCGCCTGCAAATCAAGCCATTGAAAATATTATTGAGTTTAAATCCCGCAATCCAACAACCCCATCGCCAATTCCAGCTGCGATCGCCTTTCCTCCCAGCACACAGGCTCAATCTCCAGCCAATCCGCCAGTAGTCCGCCGGAGAATTGTAGAGATTACATCAGATCGCCAAGAATACGACGAACAACGGCGAATTGTCACGGCTGAGGGGAATGTGGTGGTGCGATTTGATGGTGCAGTAGTAGATGCAGAGCGCGTACAAGTGAATTTAGACAACTTAATCGCCGCCGGGGAAGGTAACGTCGCACTCACCAGGGGGGATCAGGTATTACGGGGACAGCGTTTTACCTATAATTTTTTACAAGATAGTGGGGAACTAGAAAACGGTAGGGGTGAGATTAATATCCCCACGGCATCAACAGATTTTGCTTTCCTACCTACGGATATCACAACCGGAGGAGTTCCAGCCAATCCCCCAAGCGATCGCATTCGTGCTAATCAACCCACTACCGGCGTTAGCAGTCCTGGGGGAATCGAATTTACCGTTGGGGGTACAAACGCCAGTAATCTTCCCCCACCAAAAGCCGGCGGTGAAGTCAAACGACTGCGATTTGAAGCTAGACAAATTGAATTTTATCCCCGTGGTTGGCAAGCGAGGAATGTCCGTATTACTAATGACCCATTTTCGCCCCCAGAACTAGAATTAAGAGCCGATAAGGTAACATTAACCAGGGAAGCTCCCCTAATTGACCGCATTAATACTGAGCGACAACGGCTAGTATTTGACCAAGGCTTGACTTTACCCATCCCCCTTAATCAGCGACGCATCGACCGACGAGAACGGGACACAACACCATTGATTGTTTCCCCTGGCTTTGATGGCGATAAGCGGGGAGGGTTGTTTGTGGAACGGGGTTTTACCATCATTGACACAGATCAAACAACTCTACGAGTCACACCCCAATTTTTTGTGCAGAAAGCCTTCCAAGATGGAAATGATACTGCCTCTTTGTTTGGGATCAAGGCAAGATTAAACGCTGTTTTGAGTCCTAAAGCTGTACTTCAAGGTTCTGGAGAACTCACTAGTTTTAATTTAGACGAAGTAGATGAGAATTTAAAAGCAAGTTTGCGCTTACGTCAGACCTTGGGTGATACTAACCCCCATATTTTAAACTGGGAATATAGTTATCGCGATCGCCTCTATAACGGTACACTCGGTTTCCAAACCGTTCAAAGTAGTTTGGGTGGTGTCATTACTTCCCCCATTATTCCTTTAGGTAACAGTGGAATTAATCTTAGTTATCAAGCAGGCGCACAGTACATTAATGCCAATACAGACCGCCTAGACTTGCTAGATCCCATCCGCGAGAATAATCGCATTTCCTTGGGACGTTTCCAAACTAGCGTAGCTCTCAACCGAGGTTTTTTGCTATGGCAAGGAAAACCACTACCAGCCACAGCCACAGCAGGATTAAGATATACACCTCGTCCTGTAGTTCCATACTTGCAAGCCGTTGCTGGTGTAACTGGTACTAGCAGTTACTACACCAATGGCGATAATCAAAGCACACTCACTGGTACAGTCGGCTTAGTTGGACAAATTGGCAACTTTTCTCGACCATTTTTAGACTATACCGCCTTTAATATTTTTTACTCCCAAGGTATTAACAGTGGCTTATCACCATTTTTATTTGACCGTTCCGTAGACAATCGGGTATTGAGTGCTGGTATATCGCAACAAGTCTATGGCCCTTTAAGATTAGGCTTTCAAACATCTATTAACTTAGATACAGGCGAACAAAGCACCACCGACTACATTGCAGAGTATAGTCGGCGCACCTATGGCATCACCTTACGCTATAACCCTGTGCTGGAATTAGGTGGTTTCACGATCAGAATTAGTGATTTCAATTGGACTGGAGGAACAGATCCATTTTCCGACGGTGGAGTCAGATCGGTAGTGGGTGGTGTAAGGCAGGAAAATTGATTGGGAGTCAATAGTCATTAGTCAATAGTCATTAGTCATTAGTCATTAGTCATTAGTCATTAGTCATTAGTCATTAGTCATCATTACTCAGCACCGGCTAAACGCCGCGCTACCGCTAACAGCACTCATCACTTCTCTCTAGAGGTAAAGTGATTGTAAATGTAGTTCCTTGACCTTCTTGGCTACTAAAATTAATTGTTCCTTGATGAGCTTCTACACATCTTTTGACTATAACTAAGCCTAGTCCAGTACCCTCAATTGATTGAGTGTTGGAAGCTCGATAAAATGACTCAAACAAACGCCTTTGATCAGCTTCAGGAATACCAATTCCTTCATCTTGAATTTGAAAAATGGCGATATTCTTTTCTTGGTCGCAGATTAAATCAAGGCGAATCATTTCATTATGGGGAGAATATTTGACTGCGTTCGATAGAAGGTTGACTAACATATAATTTAAAAGTTGCTCATCTACATAAGCTTCTGTTTCTTCACTGGCACAGGTAAAAATAATTTCATGTCCACTAGTAATTACAGATGTAAACTCTTCAACTAGTTCTTGACAAAATTTCTGCAAATCCACTTTTTGAGGGTTGCATACTAGCTGTTTGGCTTCTGCTCTCCCCATAAATAGGACATCTTCCATTAAATTTTTCATGGATTGTACTGCGGTTTTAATTCTTTTTAAATAAATATTTTTCCTGGCTTCTGTTAAATTCTCTCCCTGCAATTCTATGAGTTCGACTGCGGTTTGAATGACACTTAATGGGTTGCGAAATTCATGGGATACGGTAGATATAAATAAAGATTTAAGATAATTAACTTCCCTTTCTTTACGCAATGCTTGTTCTAATAATTCTGTTTTTCTGCGCTCACTAATATCCCAAAAAACTATGACAACACCGTTAATTTGATCCGGTGGTCTCATAATTGGAGAAGCACTATCTCCTATAGGTACTCTCCTACCTTCTTTAGTAATTAAAGAGGTAAATTCTTCTAAATAAACTACCTGTTGTTCTCTTAAAACTTTGCTGACGGGGTTTTCAATTTTAGCTTCTGTAACTTCATCAATCAGACTAAAAATTTTCGCTACATCTTCCCCAATCGCATCTTGTCGATTCCACCCTGTTAAGGCTTCAGCCGCAGGGTTCATAAATGTGATAATTCCTTGGTCATCAGTCGCAATGACAGCATCACTAATAGAATTTAATAAAGTGGCTAATTTATCACGATTTTCTCGAATATCTCGTTCTAAGCGATGTTTTAATATACCAATTTCTATGGCGATACGTAAGTCTTTTGAAGTAAATGGTTTAACAATATAACCAAATGGTTGAGTAATCTTAGCTCTCTGTAATGTATTATCATCGCCATAAGCAGTTAAAAATATTACTGGTATATCTAGATACTCTCGAATGTAACTCGCGGTATCAATGCCATCCATCTCTCCTTTCAGGATGATATCCATTAAGACCAAATCTGGTCTAGTTTCTAAGGCTTTGGCGATCGCTACTTTCCCAGAAGAAGCTGTACCTGTAACTATGTATCCTAGTTGACTAAGTTGACTAGTAATAGTTCTAGCCACAATTACTTCATCTTCAACTACTAAAATTCTTGTCGTGGTCATTGGTCACTTTTTAATTAATTAATCAATGCTAAATTATTTAGGAAATGTGATTTTAAAAGATGTACCATTCAGACATTGTACAGTAACATTACCTTCTAATTGGTCAGTAGCTAAATCATGAACTAAAGAAAGACCCAAAGAATTAGTATTTTGCCAATCTAAATCTTCTGGCAAACCAATACCATTATCTTGAACGATCATCTCGATATTGTTGTCTATACTACATAAATCGATAGTGATTTTGCCAATTTCTTGTTCGTTAAAGGCATATTTAAGCGAATTTGATATAAGTTCGTTGATGATCAAACCACAGGCTATCGCCTGATCAATATTCATGTCAATGGGGCTAATATTAGTTTCTACGGTAACTCTCCCTGGAGCTATATGGTAGGAAATCAGAATACTAGTGACTAAATTTTCGATATATGCAGCAATATCAATCTGACCGATGTTTGTGGAAGTATATAAGTTCTTATGAACCATTGATATCGATTCAATTCGATTTTGGCTGTCTCTGAGAGTTTTAATTAACTCAGGTTCTTTGAGGTTTTGTGACTGCAACTGTAATAATCCAGAGACAATCTGCAAATTATTCTTCACTCGATGATGCACTTCTTTGAGCAAGACTTCTTTTTCTGCTAGAGCATTTCTTAAATTAATTTCAGCTTTTTGTCTTTCAGTTAATTCGTTGTGTGCTTGCTGAAATATACAAGATTGTTGAATAGCGATCGCAATGGGAACAGAAAGTTGATCAAGTAAATCTAGTTCGTGTGCTTCCCAGTTTCGCGGTGCAGAACATTGATGTGCTACTAATAACCCCCAAAGGCGAGAAGTCAGGTTTTCTTCCCCAAGTTCTAGTAATATGGGTACGACTAAATTGGCTTGGACTTGAAATTGTTCTAGTAAGTGAATGTGACACTCAGTTAATCCTGCTTCATAAATATTTGCGATCGCTCGTTTATGTCCTTGGTGATATCCTGCTCCTGCACCTTCCTGAAAACACGTATCTTGAATCTCTACACCCAAAGATACTTTCCAGCCAGGCTGTACTGATTCAGCCACAATCTGACCGCTCATATCCGCAGCAAACTGATAAACTATAACGCGATCAACTGCTAGTAAATCTCGTACTTCTTTGACTGTAGCCTGGAGAATTTCTTGCAGATTTAAGGATTTATGTATTGTTTGAGAAACAGTCCGCATGAGTTGTTCTCGTTCAGCTTGAGCTTTCAGTGTGCGTTCGGTTTGCTTGCGTTTTGTAATATCCTGTCCAATGGCAATAATTTGACCATTAGCTAGTCTGAGGTTTGTCCAAGAAGTATCTATGACTCGACCATCTGCTAATTTAGTTTTAAAATCATTCCAAGAACCGTCAGCAGCACGAATCACCTTAATTACAGACTGATAATATTCAGGGTCAGGGTATAATTCCGCTATGACATTACGTGTTTGGAAGTCCTCTAGTTTGAAGCCTAGCAAGTTTTCTAGTTCTTGATTGACCCATTCAATTCTCCCGTCTTCGTTCCCAATGGCAATCATTAGAGGCATCCGCGCAAAAATCCCTTGTAAAAATGAATTTTGTTCTTGCAATTTTGCTTCGGCATTTTTCCGCTCTGTGATGTCATAAAGTATAGTTAATATTGCATAGTCATTATTAAATTTTAAATATTGTAACGAGGCAATAGCCCAGAAAAATGTTCCATCTGACCGTTTAAATTGAATATCATAATTTACTAAAGAACCGTTTTGAGTCAAGGCTGCCAAAATCTTTTGCTGGTCATCTGCATTTTGATACAACTCAGAAATACAGCGATTAACTAAAGCTTCTGCTGTCAATCGAAACTTATAGATAAATTCTGAATTAGTATAGAGAATCAGACCGTCTACTACTCGTGAAATAATTAACGGTACAGGAATAGCTTCGATAATTCCTTTCAACTTGGCTTCAGTAAATCTTAGTGCCTTCTTAAGATTTATCCGGTCTTTAACAGCATTTATTTTTTCTTTATGGAACTCAATTTGCTGCATAACTTGATATGCCAATTTCTCTAAAATGCTGGGCATCTTATAGTTAAATTGGCGGGGAACAAAATCCATGATTGCTAAACAACCAATAGCAAATCCATCAGCATTAATTAAAGGAACACCTGCATAGAAGCGAACATGGGAATTAGACAAAATCAGGGAATTATTCCCAAATTGCTCATCTTGCAAAATATCTGGAATCATTAATAATTTTTTGCTAGCAACTATATGACTACCTAAGCTAATACTGCGTGGTATTTCCGATTCATTTATTCCCTGTTTCGATTTAAACCATTCGCGTTCAGCATCTATGAAACCAATCACAACAATTGGTGCGTCAAAAATCTCAGATGCTAGTTGCGCCAGATTATCAAAGACTTCTGCTGGTGGTGTGTCTAAAATCTCATAGGAATGTAATGATGTGAGCCGTTGGTTTTCATCATCTGGTAATAACATTATTTCTCGACTGATAGCTCTATGGAAATTTCGTTATATACTTCATCAAAAGTAACAATTATGTATATATAGGACTCATATTTGATCCCTGAAAAAAACTCAGTACACCTCTGTTACTTCTTTTCCCGTTCCCTGTTCCCTGTTAAGAGTTCTCTACCTACGCAAATAATTTCAATAATCAAGTCGGATTCCTATAGCAATCCGATGCAATTACTGAAACTATTGACAGAGTTAGGGAACAGAAAAATCTTTACAGGGAAAAAGAAGAAAGAAGTATACCGCTATACTTCTTTTCTTAATAAAGAAAACATGATTGATTCCTATATTAATCCACTTATGAAGTGTCTAAATATTATTGGAACATAAAGTAATGCTTGATTATATTGTGAATATACTGATGTGCTAACTATAAAGCATCACAATGCTTCATAAGTAACAATTAATCAAGTAATTTTTTATCGTAAATCAGAGGGTTTAAGACCCCTAAGTCTATACGTAGCATATTTTCAGTGGGGGTTGAAATCCCCGACTGAAAATGTCTTTAATTTTGAATTTTGAATTGTTAAGGACATTATTGCCAAAATAGAGATGATTGTTGCAATATCACCTTGTTTCTCTACAATATATTCTACGCATTCAGTAAAGCTCTACTGTTAGCGAAGCCTCTCGAAGAGAAGGCTTGACACTACCAATTCAAAATCCACAATGAAACACAGTAAATATTAACGGGGACGACCTAAAGTAGTGATATATAAGACAGCTTCATCATCAGGAATACCTAAAACTTCATTTACCTGATCATCAAAAAAACCACCAATACCACTGACACCTAAATTCAGGCGAATTGCGGCTAAATTGAGACGTTGGCCTAAGTGTCCAGCATCTAGATGTAAGTAACGATAAACGCGATCGCCATATTCGGCAATAGCTGATTTGAGGTCAGCCGTATGAAACACTACAGCTGCGGCATCTCGTCCTAATTCTTGTCCCAAACAGAGAAAATGTAACTCCCTGCGGAAGTTTTTAAACCGAATTTGCCTTAATTCTTGCGCTTTGGGTGCGTAGTAATAACAACCAGTTTCTAGTCCTTTGACACCACAAACAGCAATAAAAGTTTGAATTAAATTTAAGTCGAAATAATCAGGTGCAGGGTCAAGATTTTGGTTTATGTAATTTCGGGGTTGATAAGTGAAATCTAATAAAGCTTTGAGTTCATCGAGATTCAATTCTTCACCGTTGTAAGCACGAGTAGAACGGCGTTTATGAATGGTAATTTCTAAATTGGATAAATTATCACCCCAATCAATGGCGGTGGTAGCAGTGGGGACTTTGAGACAGAAAGGGAAATTATATTTATCTTCTAAAGATTTGGCTTGTTTAACTGTAGGTAAATTGAGTTTACCTGTAATACCTGGGGGAATTTGAGTGTGACTGTGAAAATATGCCAGTAGTTCCCCATCGGGAATATAAGGATAATTGGTTTCTGTTGCTGATGGCAGCGCAGTACATCCTGATGGTAAATTTTGCCGGATATCTAATAAATCTGCCAGAGGTAAGACAGCGATCGCACCTTCCTGTAATGGATCTACATAAAGTAAATCATTAACCGCTTCATCCACAAAACCACCAATCAAATGTGGACGATAGTCAGTAATTGACCCAGCTAATTCTATATTTCCTAACAAATGACCCGTATCTAGACAAATCCGTCGATAGGCTCTATCTTCATACCGCCAAGCCGAACGATAGAACACCGCCGTTACAATGATTGCCAATTGGGTACTTTCTAAAGCCGGATGCCAAAAACAAGCTTCTTGTAATGCTGGCCAAGGATCATTTTCCCAAAAGAGCTTTAATGAATGAGTACGACATTGATAGTTATACAACCCAGGTGCTAATAACGGTGTGCCACGGGAAACTAAATATACTTCCGCCGGATACAACCCCCCAGCACTAGGCGCAGAACGCAAATATACCGTATTTCCCAAAGAAGGCATTCTTGCGGTCAAGCCATAACTGCGAAACAACAAGCGGGAAATTCTTTGCCACCATTGAGTTTGAGGATCATGGACAAATGTTTCTGGAATTTCTTGGATGTAAGGTTTCAAGTCTATGTCAGAACCGATTCTGTACTCTTTAAAGGGTACTGGTTGTTTAGCCCAATCTAACCTTTGACTTTTGGCGGCAAGGGTTTCCGGTTCATATTTAGTACGCTCATGATAGTGTTGGGCAATGGATTGGTGTAGTTCTGGCATAGTGCTGGCAATACCCTTATGACATCCTTACTTTGATCTTGGCATTCATCAATCCCATTATTTCACTCTAATCACCAGTCAGGGACATGAAAAAACCCCTACTTTAGTGTAGGGGATTGGTAATTAGTCAACAGTAAATAGTTAACAGTTATTGTTGAAAGTCGCCGATATCTAAGTAAAATTGTCACCTTAGCTGTGTTCCTCCCCTCAGAAATACGGGAATTTCAGGGGATTTAAGGGTGCAAGTATATGACGCTCCCCAACCTAAAAAGACCGTGATATCGTCAGGAAAGCACTATATCAGGTGCGAATTGGAGTTGTTGAGCGTTCCTTTGTTTCCAACTAATCATTGAGAACTTTTGCAGTTGGTGAAGGGGTTGGATATAACTACTAAAAGCAGTCAGAACACCCCAAGATTGAAGGCAAGCTGATTTAATTTGTGAGGTGTGTCTGAAAATTTAAAATAACATTCCGCAATCAATTAATATACCAGGAATCTGACTTGATACCTGAATGTACTGGCTGAAACTTTTTCAGGGTGGATAATCAAGTTTCCAAATCACTGAGTAATCGCCGAATCAAAGCTGCATCTTCAGTTTCAGGAGTGTTAGTCAGATAATTTTGTAGGTCTGCTGTTGCTTGGGAGTAGTTGCCAAGTTGATAATTTAATAAACCGCGATCGCGCACTTCTGAAGCAGCATCAGGAAATAATAGCAAAATCCGTTCTACAACAGCCAAGCTTTTTTCTAATTGTTGTTGTCTCAAATAAATATATTTCAAATTAGCTAACATTCGAGCTAAGAATTGCCGCTTACTAACTGTAGCTAAAAATTCTGGGCGTAAAGGCACATTTTGCTGAAACATTTGATTGATTCTATCTTGACAATCTTGGGCAAACATCACCTCACCACGATTGAAAGCATCAACAAAAATCTCCATTTCTGGAATTGCCGGACGAATCAGAAAATGCCCCGGCATTCCTACACCTAACATGGGAAAATCAATGCGGCGGGCAATTTCTAAATAAACCAGAGCCATCGTAATTGGAATACCAGTCCGGCGGTCAATTACATCATTTAAAAAACTATTACAGGGGTCATAATAATTACTTTGATTTCCGAAGAATCCCAAATCATCATATAGATATTGATTGATAGTTTGAATAACTCGCAACGGATAACGGGAAGATGGCAAACGTTCTTGCACTTCCTCTGCCATCGTATCCAAAACATTTAAGTATTCTCCTATATCAATGTAAGGATATTCTTCTTTGGCAATATATAAAGCTGCCTTGGCTAAGTCAATATGCTCATCGGAATGCTGGATTTCTTGGTAAAAATATTGTCGAGGTAAAGAGAAGTTCATAAGCAACACCTGATTGGGTAAAAGGCAAAAGGCAAAAGGTAAAAGGCAAAAGCAAAAATAAAGAAAACAGATTCTTTTGCCTTTTTACTTTTTCTAGGACTGGGGACTGGAGAATAGAGAGTAAATGCTGGGCGTGATTTTTTTGATGGCTTTACATGGGTATTATGTGGGATTTTTACGTAATTTTTCACCCATCTAAAAGCTGATTCTCTACTGACTTAATCATCGGTTTTTGTCGCTGAAGCCACGGGTTGTCTATCTAATGAAGTTGCACCAGTGTCTAATGCTGGCTTCTGATTGAAGTTGAGAAAACGTTCAGTCATTGTCTTAATTACAATATACAAGATGGGAACAACAAACAAACTTAAGAAAGTAGCGATTAACATCCCACCAAATACGGCAGTTCCCAATGACTGGCGACTCCCTGCACCTGCACCTGTAGCTGTGGTTAAAGGAAAAATCCCGATGAGTGTAGAAAAAGCCGTCATCAAAATTGGGCGTAAACGTTCTTGGGATGCTTCAATTGCTGCTTTGGTGATACTTAGTCCTTGTTCACGTAATTGGTTGGCAAATTCCACAATCAAAATCGCGTTTTTACTAGCCAAACCAATCAACATCACTAAACCAATTTGACAGTAAACATCATTAGCAAAACCCCGCATTGATTGGGCTACCAAGGCACCAAAAATTGCCAGAGGTACAGCTAAAAGAATGATAATTGGGTCTATATAGTTTTCGTATTGGGCGGCGAGTACCAAAAATACAAATACTAGTCCCAAACCAAAAATTAGAGGTGCTAAACCACCAGATTCTTGTTCTTCTAAGGAAGTCCCAGACCATTCATAACCATAACCAGCAGGTAAAACTGCTTGGGCTGCTTCTTCCATTTTTTTAATTGCATCCCCAGAACTAAAACCAGGTGCAGCAGAACCGTTTATTTCAATGGCACGAAAGAGATTGTAGTGGTTAATCGTTTGCGCCCCCACAATATCGGTAACTTTGACTAAATTACCCAGAGGAATCATTTGATTAGTTTGCGATCGCACATACAATTGTTCGATATCTTTGGGGTTAGCGCGAAACTGTTGGTCTGCTTGCACATACACTCGATAGTTGCGCTGTTGCAAGTTAAAGTCATTCACATACTGAGAACCCAAAGCCGTCTGTAAGGTGCTGAAAATATCATCAATATCAACCTGCAAGGCTTTGGCTTTGTTGCGGTCTACTTCCACTAGTAACTGTGGTGTATTGGCAGCAAAGGTAGTAAATACAGCTTGTAATCCTTGTGTTTGATTGGCGCGTCCCAATAGTTGTCCCATTGTCTGCACCAAATTCTCTAAACCGCTATTGCCTCTGCGGTCTTGGAGTTGGAAGGTAAAACCGCCAAAGTTACCCAAACCTTGAATTCCAGGAGGGTTGACAGGAAAAACTCTGGCTTCAGGAATGGCAAAAAACTTACCTTGCAGTTTACCAATCATAGCTTGTACTGTTTGGTCGGGGCGGGGGCGTTCATCCCAAGGTTTTAAGGTGGTGAAGATAATCCCACTATTGGCTGTACTCCCACTAAAACCAAAACCACCAACTGCAAAAGTTCCTACTACTTCCGGTAGTTGCAAAATTTCTTTTTCTACCTTAGACATCACATCACTGGTGTATTGCAAAGATACCCCTTGTGGCCCTTGAATAATCGTGATGAAATAACCTTGGTCTTCATCGGGTAAAAAGGCTGTGGGAACTGTCATGTACAGCCAAGCTGTCATCCCCAAGGAAACAACGAATAGACCAATGATAATGCTTTTAATCCGCGTCAGGAAAGCGAGCGATCGCCGATAACCTCGTTGTACCCAATCCAAAAATCTATTAATTTGCTCAAAAATCCATCCCAGCCAGCCCGTCGGCCTTTGTCCTTGACGCAGTAGCAAAGCGCACAAAGAAGGTGTCAAAGTCAAAGCCAAAAATGTGGAAATGACAATAGAAAAGGCGATGGTTAAAGCAAATTGTCGATACAATGCGCCAGTTGTTCCCGGAAAGAACGCCACCGGCACAAACACCGCCATCAATACTAAGGAAGTAGCAATAACTGCACCAAACAATTCCGCCATCGATTCACTAGCGGCGCGACGGGGTTGAATACCTTTATCTTGAATAAAACGGCTAATTTGCTCCACTACCACAATCGCATCGTCTACCACCATCCCCGATGCTAATGTTAAACCGAACAAGGTCAAACTATTAATGGAAAAGTTAAAGACTTTGACAAAGGCAAATGTCCCCACCAAAGCCAAAGGAATCGTTAAAGCTGGAATTAAGGTAGTGCGCCAGTCCTGTAAGAAAACAAAAATCACCAGTACCACTAAAACTACAGCTTGTATCAAAGTTATTACTACTTCTGACAGGGATTCTTCAACAAAAACTGTAGTATCAAAAGCTACCTGATATTTCATGCCTGGCGGTAAACTCGGAGCCAATCGAGTCATTTCCGCTTTGACCCCCCTGGCTACATCCAAGGCGTTACTACCAGGGACTTGATAAATCCCCAAGCCTACTGCCTCTTTGCCCCGGAAACGCAAGAAGGTATTGTAATTTTCCGCCCCTAATTCGGCTCTACCGACATCTTTGAGTTTAACTAAAGTGCCATCACTCTCAGTTTTGATTACTAGTTCTTCAAACTCTGTGACATCTGTCAGTCGGCTAGCTGCGCGCACATCGAGTTGATATTGTTGTCCTTTGGGCGCAGGTTCTTGTCCAATTCTCCCTGCACCTACTTGCAAGTTTTGTTCTGACAAGGCACTGGTGACATCTGCTGTAGTTAAACCCCGACTGGCTAAACGATTAGGATCTAACCACAACCGCATAGCATAGCGACGTTCCCCAAAAATGCGGACATCACCCACACCTTTAACTCGTTTTAAGGCATCGGTTAAGTACAGGTCAGCGTAATTACTGAGAAATATGTTGTCATATTCCTGATTATCGGTGTACAAACCAATCGCCAACAAAATATTATTAGATTGCTTCGTGACTCGCACACCTGTACGCTGCACGACATCGGGTAATTGGGCTTCCGCCACAGACACACGATTTTGGACATCAACGGCCGCAATATCTTTATCTCGTGAGGAATCAAAAGTTACAGTGATGCTACTAGAACCGTCATTACTACTGCTGGAAGTAATATATTTAACTCCTTCCACGCCGTTAATTTGCCGTTCTAAGATATTTGTCACACCGCTTTCTACTACTTCTGCACTCGCGCCTGTGTAGTTAGCAGCAACGTTGATTTGTGTCGGACTAATATCTGGGAACCGGGCAATAGGTAAGGTGGGAATACTGATAAGTCCCACTAGCAAAATAATTAACGCACAGACTGTAGAAAAGACTGGTCGCTTGATGAAGAAATCGACGAACATATATGGGGATTGGGGATTGGGGATTGGGAAGATGGGGATTGGGAAGATGGGGAGTGTGGGGAGTGTGGGGAGTGTGGGGAGTGTGGGGGGAAAGATTTCTTCCCTATCCTCCCACACCTCCCACCCCTCCCACACTTCCTGCTCCCCTGCCCTTGAAAGCCTCTACTCTGGAATAATGGGTGCGCCGTTACTGAGGTTGAGTATGCCGGAAACTACGATTTTGTCGCCGGGTTTTAGCCCTTCTAGGACTTGATAATTGTTGCCTTCAATCGCTCCTAATTTCACCGATTTTTGGCTGGCTACTAAAGACGCGCCTCCTGGTTGGGGCTTTTCTGGCGGTTGGGCGACAAAGACAAAGCTTTCTCCACCCAGACGAGATACGGCGGTGACGGGAATTAATACCCCTGGACGTTCACCCCAAATTACTCTCGCTTGCACTAGTTGGCGATTGAGTAGTTGTCCTGTACCGTTGCTAAAGGTGGCTTTTGCCAAGACTGTTTGAGAATTGGAATTGGCGTTGGGTTCGATGAAACTAATTCTCCCTGTGGCGGTGGGTTCGCCTTGGGCGTTTAACATCTGTACAGTTAACCCTGTTCGCAGTTGTGCTGCTTGGTTGAGGGGAATGGAAATATTTAGTTCTAAAGCACTGTTTCTAGTCAGTGTGGTGAGTTGATCGCCTTTGCTGACAAAGCTACCCACGCGCACAGGAATATCACCGACAATTCCCGTAAACGGTGCGAGAACGCTGGTATAACGTACTTGGACTTCGGCAGCTTTGACTTGGGCGGCGGCTTGGGTAACTTGCGATCGCGCTTGGGCAATTTCTTCGGGACGTGCGCCGTTTTCTAGTTGTCTGAGGTTTTGTCTTTGCTGTTCTAGGGCGGCGGTGAGTTCAGTAATGTCAGAACGGCGGCTTTTGCGTAATTGTTCTAATCTGCGTTGGGCTTCTTGTAAGCTAGCTTCCGCGCTACGTTGTTCTTTTAAATATGAATCTAAGGTGTCTTGAGAAACTGCACCTTCTTTTCTCAGTTGTTCGTATCGCTTGGCTCTGGATTTCGCTAAGTCTAATTCCGATTGGGCTGATTCAATTTGTGCTTCGGCTTGAGCAATTTCCTCTGGACGCGCTCCGGCTTGGGCATCTGCTAATCTGGCTTGGGCTTGGGCTACTTGCGCTCTGGCTTGGGCGATTTCTTCTGTGCGAGTACCAGCTTTGAGTTCTGCAAGGCGGGCGCGGCTTTGTTCTAGGGATGCTTTGGCTTGTAATAACTGCGCTTGAGCATTATCACTTTCCAGACGAATCACAGCTTGTCCTTCCTGGACGCGATCGCCTTCTCTGACTAAAATCTGACTAACTCTACCTTCAATTTCTGGAGAAAGTACCACTGAGCGCGGTGCTTCTAAACTCCCGACAAATACGGAGCTTTCCTGTAAATTTCCTGCCTCCACTTCCGCCACTTTTACCGGAACTCCCATCGGTTTACCGGCTGCTGTTGCTGATTGTCTATTAGCTGCAATGCTACTTTGCCACCATCTCCAGCCGAAACCACCACCCAAAATCAGCAAAATCACCCCCACAATTACAGGCCAACGCGGCTTCTGTCCAGGAGAATTTGAGGGAGATTGATTTTCTGATGAGGGACTGTCAGATTTTTCAGTGCCTTGGGTATCTTGTGTGTCTACTGGCACAGAGGAATGAGAGTGTTCTTCATGAGACATATATTGTTACTAGTCCTTCAATCTGAGCTAGAAAAATTACGGTAATATCTTCTGTTAAGGTGAATCTTTAAAAACTCTACTGATGATTAATATTTGTCGCAGCAATCTATGATTTTAGGTTGATACATAGTGGTAAATCTAGAATGAACTTGTCATTTTTCCCTATATCTCTAAGCTACTGAGCAATATCTGCACACAGGTTTCAATGTAACAAGCACGACTATAACCTAATGTACCAGTCGCATGACCTCGGCGTAACATTCCGTACAATAGCATTCCAGTAAAACTATCGACAGCAGCCCGCAAATCTACATCTGTACGTACTTTTCCCTTATTCTGAGCTTTTTTGAGATAGGTAACTAGTTGTTCTCGCAAAGCTTGGTCTGCATCGTATAAAATTTGACGAGCTACTTCTGGATTGCGTTTAGCCTCTCCAATAAATGTCCGAATCAGAGCTTCGTGTTCTTCCATCATGCGATTACACAACCGCGCATAATGTCTCAAGTCAATCTGTAAATCCTGAGTCCATTCATCCTGATAAGCCAACATTTGTGCCTGTAAAGCCATAGCTTGCTGAATCACAGCCGCTAAAAGTTGCTCCTTAGTTTGAAAATGGCGAAACAAAGTAACTTCATTGACTCCTGCTACCCGCGCAATTTCTCTGGTAGTAGCTCCAGTTAACCCTGCATCAGCGAATACTTCAGTTGCCGCCTTGATTAACCGTGAGCGAGTGTGCGCTGTTCTTGACATTAAATGATTCATGACATTTATGCAAGCACTTGCTTACAATTGCAAGTAATTGCTTGCATTATATACACATGATTGTAGAATTTGTATCAATTAAGCAAATTAAAGATAAAAATAGCTAAATTTTTGATACGTGTTCACCCTGCGAATTTTAGATTTTAGATTTTGAATTTTGGATTGAGTCTAAAATTGCTTGACTAGGGGACTTCCAATTAAAAAAATATACTATCACTTTGATGGCAAGGGGGCAGGGGGCAGGGAGCAGGGGGAAAGACAGTTGTTTTGAAGAATATAAATTTGGATAGTTTATTTTCTGGAAGTCCCTAATGACTAATGACTAATGACTAATGACTAATGACTATTGACTAATGACTAATGACTAATGACTAATGACTATTGACTATTGACTATTGACCATTGACCAAATATATCGTCCGTAATAATTCTGGTAGAGTGTAGGGCTTGGGTAAAAACGCTTGGACACCAGAACTAGCCACTTCAGCTAGTTTATCGCTGGATAATAATCCACTAGAGGCAATAATTTTAGCAGTAGGGTTGATTTTTTGTAGTGTGTGGATGGTTGTAATGCCGTCCATATCTGGCATGACCATATCTACTAGTATCACACTAATCTCGGTTTTGTGCTGAATATATACAGCGATCGCATCAACACCATTATTAGCTGTTAACACCCGATAGTTATGATTCAACAGCAATGCTTTCGCCATTTCTCGAATTGATTGTTCATCATCTACCACTAAAATTAATTCCCCATTACCTTTGGGGATATCTTGAGCGGCTGGAGGTTGTGATTGTTGACCGGTGACGGCTGGTAGGTATACCTGAAATTGACTACCCTTCCCTACTGTAGTTTCGACATTGATAAATCCGCCATGACTTCTGATGATACCAATTACCGTTGATAATCCTAATCCGGTTCCCTTACCGATTTCTTTGGTAGTAAAAAATGGCTCAAACATTCTCTCTAGTATCTCAGGAGGAATACCCATACCTGTATCTGTGACAGCTAGCATCACATAACAACCCACTTCGGCTTCTGGATATTTCTGCACAGATAATTCATCGATGAAAATATTTGCTCCCACGATTCGCAAACAACCACCGTTAGGCATAGCATCACGAGCATTAATGCACAAGTTCATGATCACTTGGTTGAGTTGCGTGGCATCAGCACTGATTGTCCATAGTTCTGGGGCGATATTCGTGGAAAATTCTATACCTTTAGGAAATGTCTGCTGAATGATGTGCTGGATTTCTGAAACTATGTGCTTGACCTGAATAATCATGCGTTTTCCTGATACACCCCTGGAAAACGACAATACTTGTTTGATTAATGCTGCTCCTCGCTTGACGTTGCTATCGAGCATTTTGACTAATTGTCGGCTTTGTTGATCAGATAATTTTTTTTCTAATAAGTCTAATGACATGGATATGGGAGAAAGCACATTATTTAAGTCATGGGCAATACCACTAGCTAACGTACCGATACTTTCTAGCCTTTGGGCGCGGAGAAATTGTTGTTCGATTTGTTTTTTCTCTGTAATGTCGGTATTGGTGACTAAAATGGATTTTGGCTGTCCTTGATCATCACGAACGAGAGTCCAACGACTAGCAACGGTGATTTTTCTACCGTCTTGGGTGACTTGATGCAGTTCACCTTGCCAAGCACCTTGGTGAGTCAGTGCAGGTTGAATTTCTTTGGCTAGCAGTGGGGTTTCATCTGGGTGAAATAAGAGTTGGATGGCATTTTGGCCGATCGCAGTTTCGGCTGTCCAACCGTATAAACGTTTAGCACTTTCATTCCAAAATGAAATGCGATTTTCTAAATCCTGGACGAAAATCGCGTCAGTGGAAATATCAATTAAGGTAGCCTGTTCCCGAATTTTTGCGTCTGCTTGCTTGCGTTCGGTGATATCTTCTGCAATTCCAGCATAGCGATAGATGTTCCCTTTGGTGTCGCGGATGGGAAAACTGCGATCGCGTATCCAGCGAATTTCACCATCTGGGCGAACAATACGATACTCTAGCTCAAAGTTATCTTGGGAATTGACGATGACGGTCTGGATTTTATCTAAATCTTCTGGATGGACAAAATTAAAAAAGGATTGAGGATTCTCAAATATATCGGTGGCAGAGCCTCCAAAGATGCGAGTATAAGCTTGACTGATATACAATACCTGAAACTGATCACTGGCTCTCATCCAGAAGATCGCATCAATATTTTCTGCTAGCTGACGGAAGCGTTCTTCACTTTCTTTGAGGGCGATTTCTACTTGTTTGCGCTCGGTAATATCTTGCATAGCGCAGAGTGCATAGACTGTCTGCCCTTGATCATTATAAATTGGTGTACTGGCTACTTCGAGGGCGATCGCACGATTACCTTGCACTAAAACCATATCATCGACTGTTAATGTTTCTCCCGCTAAAGCGCGGACAATTGGCAGTTCGGCTGTGGGATAAGGTTGTTCAGTTGAGCCTCGATACAGGTGATAAGCTTGGGAAATTTCCGCAATTGTGGCTGCTCGCGCGCTGTCATCACCAGCTAGTCGCGCGGCAATAGAATTGGCGTAGACAATTTTGCCAGTTGTGTCGTGCAGAGCTACACCAATGGGAAGAGCTTTTAATATTTGCGCTAGTTGATTTTCCCGTTCTTTAATTTGGGTGTACAGTTGGGCATGAGCTAGAGCGATCGCTGTTTGTCCTGATAAAGTTTCTACCAGTGCTAAGTGGTACCCACTAAAAGGTTTGTTTTCCTGTTTCTCTAAATAAAGTATGCCTTCGAGTTGCCCTTGGTTAACTAGTGGTACACACAGCAGAGATTGGGATTGATGATATTGAATGTCAGCAATGGTTGTAAATGTATCTATGGGAGTTACATTATTTAAAACAATACTTGTCTGCGTTTGGGCTACTTGATGGATAATACTTTGAGATAAATAATTAGCAATTGGCAGAGACTGCAATAGACTGTTAATGCTAATTTCTCCTAATTGTAACTGCCCAGCCGCTTCTATCACCCATTCCCCATCTTTCTCCATCACTAAAAAGCCAAAGTCCGCCTCAGTATGCTCCATAAATATGTAGATTAAGTTCGGGAGTAAGTCAGACAGCACAAGTTCACCTGCAATTGCTTGTGATAGTTGTACTACTGTAGTGATATCTAAGGCAGACTCTTGGTAACTATTGACACTCATAGTGCAGGAAACAAGGAACAGGTTTACTGGTCAATAACTCTTTTTTGAACATTTTGCCTCATTTACCTGTAATTTGCCTGAATTCCCTCCTGCAAACTCTCTTTGAGGGATTTTCTACTCTAATAGCGATCGCATTTACAGGTAAGAGCTTTTCTCTATCAATATATGAATTATTTATAAATTAATACGGATGACAAGCGATAGCTGATGCAATGAAAGTTGAGGATATCTTTGTTTCCGGCTTTTTGTCAATTGATCAGCATTTGTGCCTAATTCAGATCCATCATCCGCTTGAAAGTCTCTTGGTATGAGTAATCAGACTCGATTATTTGGTTCGAGAAATTAGTTAAGGGGATAGATGACACTTGCTAGCTGCAATGCACCTACCCCCAAATAGCTGCCCAGATGAAGAACCTGGAACCCTATAATCTGGTATCTAATCAATCTAGTATCAGCCGTTATATGTTGATTGTCATTGGGATAGATACGGATTTACAAGATATTTGTGAACAATTCCTACTGAATATTTTTAGGGATGCTAGATCCACTCCACCTACTAAGCTGTTAAGCATATAAGAAAGCACATTGAGGCCGCAGAGGGGCAGGGGGCAGGAGGCAGGGGAGAGGGTTTACAGCTTTTGTCAGTATGAAAAGGATGCAATTTAAATGACGATTAGCTTACGAGTCGTGATGCGTAAAGCCCCAAGCACAAGGTACAAAACCAACAAAGTTTTGTGTCTTGTGCGTCTTTTAAGTGGGGGATATAAGCGAATGGGACAAATTTATTTGTCCGCGAAAAATGATACAATCGAAATTGTCCACAACACAGGCAGAGTCTCGCCGCAAGGGAGGAACCTGTCTCGTAATGGGTGGCAAAATATTGTTTCGCCGTCGGGCAGTCGGTGTATGCTTGCTGTTAGCGTAGCGGCGCGTTAGCGCGGGTAAAGTAATCTGGGATGTTGCTGTATGGATTCGTCCTTTGGGTATCTTGGATCTCCCGATGAAGCAAGAATCCCCCGTTTTTTAAACTGGGGAGTGTCAAAACGAGGTAAACCCTAATTTCTCGGTCTGAGTCGTTCCCGCCAAGAGGGTGTGGGGGCTGAAGAGTTCGCTGGGGCTGAGGAGTTTCCAGAATTTTGGGGTGTAGAGGAACCTGATTCTGATGTCCTCCTGCGCCGGACTCTTACGGGAGTAACTGTGTTGCTACTGGTATCACTAGCAGTTGTTTCTCGTCTTGGACGATTGCGCCGCCTTCTTCTGGACGACTCGGAAGATGAGTTATCATCTGTTTGTTGATAGCTGTTTCTGCGTCTTCTCGATGTTCTAGTTTCCTGTTGGTCTTGTTCTTCGCTAGTTTCTAGAGGACGATTAGAGATTTTTCTCCCTTTAATCGGTTGAGCTTTGATACTACCTTTACGACCTTCTAGTTTCGGTCTTTCGGGAAACTTTTCTATCGGCATTCCCTCCACCGCCACTTCCATAAATTCGTGCCAAGCGTAAGCTGCGCTACCGCTACTCCCATAGGTGGGGCGATTGTTATCGTTACCTAGCCACACCCCTGCAACTACTTGGGGAATGTAACCAATAAACCATAAATCACGGGCTTCATCGGATGTACCTGTTTTACCTGCGACTGGGCGATTATCTAATTGAGCTGCTGCACCTGTCCCGGCTTCCACAACGTTGCGTAACATCCAAGTCATAATGGCTGAACTGGTGGGGTCAAGGACACGTTTTGGTTGAGCATCTACTGACCAAATAACTTCACCTTTGCGGTCGAGGATGCGACGAATACCATGTGGCTCTGTATGTAGTCCTTGGGTAGCAAAAGTACCATAAGCACTAGTTAATTCTAACAGGTTAACTTCATTAGAGCCAAGGGCGAGGGAGTAGTGAGGTAGCAGCTTGGATTTAATTCCCATGTTGTGGGCTAGGTTGATAGTTGGTTCAAAACCAACATCTAGTAAAACTTTCAGAGCCACTACATTCACAGAACGGGTGAGCGCATCGCGCATATTCATCTCACCCCGAAAAGTTTCACTATAGTTTTTGGGTTCGTAGCCGTCAATGACAAAAGGTGCATCTACATAAGTATCGTAGGGGCTTTTGCCTGTGGCGATCGCGGTGGCGTAAACAAAGCCTTTAAAGGTTGAGCCTGGTTGACGTTGGGCTTGGGTGACGCGATTAAATTGGTATTTACCAAAGTCTTTACCCCCCACCATCGCCTGAATTTCGCCGTTACGGGGATCGATAGCGACTAAGGCGGCTTGTTTAAAGTTTTGCCATCTACCTTGATTTTGTAAGGTTTTGGTAACGGCGGCTTCGGCGGCTTTTTGCCATTTGGGATTCAAAGTTGTTTCCACAATTAAACCCCCTTTGGTTAACACATCGGGGGCAACGTGTTTGGGTAATTCTTGTAAAATATAGCTGCTAAAATATGGAGCTTCTAACTGTAAGCGTTTTGGTAAACTGGTTTGCAGTTTAATTGGTTCTTGGATGGCGGCTTGTTTTTCCGTAGCGGTGATAAAGCCTTCCTCCTCCATCCTCTGTAAGACTAAATCCCGCCGTTGCTTGGCGGCTGTGGGGTTAGTGGCTGGGGAATAAGCACTAGGGGCGGGGGCGAGTCCGGCAATGGTGGCAATCTCTGGTAGGGTGAGTTTATCCACTGGTTTACTAAAGTACACCCAGGAAGCATCAGCTACACCATAAGCCCCTGAACCCAAGTACACTAAATTTAAATAGCGTTCTAAAATTTGGTCTTTAGTTAACTCTTGTTCGAGTTTGTGGGCGAGGCGGACTTCTTTAAGTTTGCGCCAAATTGTCTTTTCTTGCTTGAGGAAGAGAATCCGCGCTAGCTGTTGGGTAATGGTGCTACCACCTTCAACAACATTTTGCGATCGCAAATTATTGACAACTGCTCTCAAAATCCCTTGGGTATCAACACCACCGTGTTGCTGAAATCTTCTATCCTCAATGGCAATAAAGGCTTTTTGGAGGTTATCGGGTATTTGTTCTAGTTTGAGAGCTTCTCGTGTTGCTTCCCCTTGCTGTTGTAAGATGCTACCATCAACCGCCTTAATCGTTAATGTTTGCTCGCGGACGACTGTTTGCAGTTCTGACTTGTCCGGCAAGGAACGATCTATGGTGGAAATTAAGTAGCTAAAAGCGACAATCCCACCTCCTATACTCAAGCCAGTCCAAAACCACACCCGCCGATAAATCGGTCGCTCGCGTCCAGTGACGTTTCTCAATATTCCCACAGTCGCTGTACCCATCTGGTGGAATATTTGTCTAACTTTCGCTGACTTCGTTTGTGGTAATCGCTCATTGGTCGATTCTTCGTTTTTGAATTGATTACCGGGCGACAAGCGTAGTTCCTCCTTATCTTGAGTCACTGAAAATGCGGCTAATTGCTTGAACCAGGAGGTAAGCTTCTCCACATTAGTTCTTCGCCAAATTATGTAGTTATCCGCTAAATACTAAGCAATAGTTTTTTTTGGGCGCACTACATCCGTGTTAGTATAGTATCCCATAAAGAATTCACTGAATTCATTGCTACATAAAAATGTTTTTTTATAGCCATTGAAAATCATTTAAGCATCCAGAATTAATGTCTGAAAGAGGGAATTTTACTTGGTAATATACCAATCAACCTAGATGGCTTAGGGATATTAATTATACTTATTGCTCCACTAATCAAGCAGTAGCAACTCTGGATACAGACCTTGGAATTCTCTAAGAGCAAATCTGGTTTAGTAAATATTAATACATCTGTTTTAATTAAATTCTTTTAAAAAAAACACTATCAAAAGTATTAGAAAAAATTGAGTGAAAAATGTGTTAGTCCACAAAAGTGCGATCGCACTCGGTAGTAATATAGGTGATTCCCTGACAAATTTAGCAGCAGCCATTGCAGAATTAGCCACAATTGCTGGTATTGAGTTAATAGCTCAATCCAGTTGGTATAGAACTAAAGCAGTAGGGCCGCCACAACCAGATTACATCAATGGTTGTATTATTTTGCAAGTTACCATGACTCCGCAGCAATTAATTGCCACATTACTAGCCACAGAACAAAAATTTGGGCGTGTGCGTCAAGAACGTTGGGGGCCGCGATCGCTGGATTTAGATATACTGCTATACGATGACCTAATTATTAATGCACCGAATCTTCAGATCCCCCACCCCCGAATGCACGAGCGAGCCTTTGTCCTTGTGCCTTTAACAGAAATCGCCCCCGACTGGCTAGAGCCAGTTTCCGGATTAACCGTGGCAGAACTTGTAAAAAAAGTAGACTGTTCTGATGTACATTTGTTAAAGGGCAGTTAAAGTGACCATTCAATCAACGCAAAAAACACTGGCATAAATGCCAACATAGTTATTTTTGCGTAGTTACACACAACACAATCTTAGATATGCCATTAGGTAGAGAATTACCACAGCTATTAAAGCAACGCCTATTTTACAAGGGACGCAAGTTTGATTTTGAAGTAAATCGCCTGCGTTTACCCAACAAATCCGAAGGCGAATGGGAGTGCATTCGTCACCCCGGCGGTGCTTTAGCTGTGCCTGTGACTGCGGAAGGTAAACTCATCCTTGTACGCCAATATCGCTTTGCCATTCAAGGTAGGATACTAGAATTTCCCGCCGGGACAGTAGAACCCAACGAAGATCCTTTAGAAACAGTAACGCGCGAAATTCAAGAAGAAACTGGTTACAGCGCGCAAAAATGGGATAAATTAGGCGAATTTTTCCTAGCACCAGGCTATTCCGATGAAATTATCTACGCCTACCTAGCCAGAGATTTAGAAAAGCTGGAAAACCCACCAGCACAAGAAGCTGATGAAGATATAGAGATTGTATTTTTCACGCCAGAAGCTTTTGAAAAAGCCATTTTAGAAGGCGAACCAGTGGATGCTAAAACAGTTTCCAGCTTTTTCTTAGCGCGTCCATTTTTAGTTTAAGTAAGAGCGAGCGTAGTTTTTCAGAACCTCATATACTTCATCATCTGTTTCATGTCTAACTTGCAGATTTTAGATTTACGAAAAAAACTTCATCGGTTGTCTATGTTTGCAAGTTAGCTAGGAAACATCTGACTACTTTAGTGATTTACCTCCATGAGTCCTAACCTGAAAAAGGAGGATTTACGAAATAATGCGGCTTTAATTAGGGAGTTGTATCTACGAAAACCTGTTGGTAGAAGCAATGTTGCAATTGCTGAATTGTACCTTGATAACAATGTAGCTTTCTGTGCTGGAGCTACTTCCAAAGGGGGTAGCAAGAGTCCGCTCCGCACAACACCTACTCCTAAATCAGAAGGAGGGCAATTTCAGCCATCTATTGACTCTCGCACAAATCGGTTGATGGATACTGATGCCGAGTATAAAGTCTTATCGGAAATTGCTCATATCCTGGAAATGTTTTACGATCTTCAAGTAAAGGGCAAACTCTATCTTTATACTGAGTTTCAACCATGCGAGAGTTGTAACAGCGTGTTAAGGCAGTTTAGGGAAAAGTTTCCACATATAGAAATAGAGGTTTTTTGGGACTACCCATATCCACCATAATTACTACAGGACTAGGGAGGAGTTATGACTTCGAGAAGGAGTAGTTCTATAAACAGAAAGTCATTATTACGGTGCAATTTACCTAACTCACTACAAGGAACATTAGACAAGGTATTGCAAGAACATTATGAAGAACTCTATGAACCAGAAGCAACAGCCTCTCTTGAAGACGCTTTAGACGATATTTTTACTTCATTTCAGAATGAAAATCCCTCATTAAGCCATCTTCGTTGTGTTTGGATGGCATTGATACTTGCTGTTGTTGTAGAACCTACAGTTAAATATTATCAGCCTGATAACTGTATTCCCCAGGTAACTATTAACCAAGTAGCTGTTTGGTTAATAACCAATATCACAGAAATGTTTAATAATGAAGAGCAAAGTGTTCAAGCCGTGAGAACAATAGCAGAAAATGCTACAGTCAATCACTTGCAACTTTTGAATACAACAAAAAAAATTGCCAGCTTCCAGATATTATATGAAGCTTTGGATGTTTATAGTAATGCAATAAAAGCACTTGCTCCTAATCAGTCACTAGCCGCACTGATAGATATTTTAGATGATTGTCTAGAGGGCTATGCCATCTTTCCTGGCTCTGATAGCAGACGCGAATTATTTGAATGGTGGTTATTAGATGTTGTACCAGCAAGTTGGTATTTATTGCCTCCTAGCTCTATCTACTCGACAGGTAAATCAGCACATGAAAAACACATAATATCTCGTCAAATAGATAAATTAAATGACATCAGTATAGCACTGTGGACTATTATTTCTCTAGCTGAAAAAGATAAAAACAAAAATTATAATACTAAAAATATTGGGATATTAACCAATTCAAACCACACATTTAATATTGCTTTCAAAAATAATTTATTAGATAAAAAATTTGACAATAATAAATTTTTTATAAACAAGCATAAGACAAGTATAAATTAAAATGAGTTACTATTTTTGAACGGAGAGGATGTCATGCAATGAGTGAGCAAAAAGATGTGATAGGTGAAATTTTAAATAGTCTTCGTGTGGGTGATGCTAATGAAGAAACAGCAGAAAAACAATATGATGAAGAATATGTTAATTTGCTAAAATCTGCTTGCAAAAATTTTATTGAAAAAGAGGATTTTGTAGTTGGACAAATTGTCAAATGGAAAGATAATCTGAAAAACAGAAAATTCCCATACTATAACCAACCTGCTATTGTCATTTCTATACTAGATGAACCTGTGATTAGTCAAGAGAATGAATCTGGTAGTCCTTATTTTTTAGAAACTTTAGATATTATTTTGGGAATAATAGTTGATGATGGTACTTTTTTAACTTTCTATTATGACAGTAGGAGATTTGAGTCTTATTAAAGTCAAGTTGTAATTGTCAAATAAAACAAAAGCGGATAATTATTATGACTTAGATATCCTGTTTAATGTTAACTGTTAGTGCGTTTTAATTCGTCAATAAAGGTGTTAATTGACACATTTTTGAGTTTGAGGATCACGGTTAATGGTAATGCAGTTAGAACAGGTCGTTCCTTTTGGGAGGTCGCTGGATGAATATGTCAAGATGTTTAACTTGACTGATGCTGACTTACAAAAATCAATTTTGAGTGTAGCTGATGGCCCGGCTAGCTTCAATGCCGAAGGTACAAGACAGGGATATCGCATCAAGTCTATTGACCCACTTTATATTTTTACATCGGCGCAAATTCGCGATCGCTTTAATCAAGTCGTTGACAATGTGATTGCACAAATAGAACGAACTCCTGATGATTGGGTGTGGAAGTATCATAAATCACCCGATGGTTTGAGGAAAAATCGCGAACAAGTCACGCAACTTTTTTGTGCAGATTTTGAATTAGGCAAAGATGAGGGTAGATATGAGGTGGGGGAGTTACCCAAATTAAAGTACCAAGATGGTGAATTTGACTTGGGTTTGAGTTCTCATTTTCTATTTTTGTATTCTGACCATTTTGATGAAAACTTTCATTTAGAATCAATTCGGGAAATGCTGCGAGTCTGCAAAGAAGTGAGGATTTTCCCATTATTAACTTTAATGTTACAGCGATCGCCCCACCTGCAATCTATAGTTGAGCAGCTAGAAAAGCAAGGGTACAGATGTGAAATTCACCAAGTTGGCTATGAGTTACAGCGTGGTGGTAACGAAATGCTGAGGATACACTAATTAATTTGTTTAGTCCTTGCGCTATAGATTATTGATATGTGCTAGCTAATCAATTACGGTAAGGTGAAGTGCTGACTCGAAAAGAACAAATTTCCCAAGTAGTTGTCACTGCTGCCCAAATGCGGGACATTGAAGGGCGAATATTTGCCGCCGGAATGCCTGTTGCTGCTTTGATGGAAAAGGTGGCGGGGCTTATTGCTAGGCGTGTTCAGGATATTTATTTACATGAGGGACAGGGAAGACAAGGGGGACAAGGGGGTTCGTGTTTGTGTGTTGGTATCCTTGTTGGCCCTGGACATAATGGCGGAGATGCGTTAGTTGTAGCCCGTGAGTTACATTTTCAAGGGCTAGATGTTTGGATTTATGCACCTTTTTCTAAGTTTAAGGAATTAACTTCACAGCATTTGCAATATGCTCAAAGTTTGGGTATCCCTTGTTATCAAGAGATTGAACAATTACCTGAATGTGATTTTTTAGTTGATGGGTTGTTTGGTTTCGGTTTAGAAAAAGCCATTACCGATCCCATCGCCTCGGCTATTAATCATTTCAATGACTGGGATAAACCTATTATTAGTATTGATGTGCCTTCCGGTTTGCATACTGATACAGGTGAAGTATTGGGGACGGCTATTCGCGCAACTTATACCCTGTGTTTGGGTTTGTGGAAGTTGGGTTTATTACAGGATCAGGCTTTGGAATATGTGGGTAGAGTGGAGTTGATTGATTTTGATATTCCTGTGGCTGACGTGCAAGCGGTGTTAGGCGATACCCACAAACTAAAACGCATCACAACAGCCACGGCAGTTTCTACCCTACCTCTACCTCGTCCCTTAGTCACCCATAAATATAAAGAGGGACATTTACTATTGATTTGCGGTTCGCGGCGTTATGCAGGGGGGGCGATTTTAACGGCTTTGGGTGCTAGGGCTAGTGGTGTGGGGATGTTGTCTGTGGCTGTACCGGAATCTCTCAAGCCGCTTTTGGTTTCCCATTTGCCGGAAGCGTTGATTGTTGGTTGCCCAGAGACGGAAAGTGGGGCGATCGCTCAGTTACAATTACCAGAGAAGACAAATTTAAATTCCTTTAGTGCGATCGCTTGTGGCCCTGGATTAACTACAGATGCTACTCCCATTGTCGAAGAAGTGATGCAATGCGATCGCCCTTTAATATTGGATGCCGACGCTTTGAATATCTTAGCAGGGCTAAATCCCATCCCCACCTTACAAAAACGCCAAGCTGCAACCATCCTCACACCCCACACAGGTGAATTTCAACGCTTGTTTCCCCATTTACCAGATGCTAAACAACATAGAATAGCGGCTGTGCAGGAAGCCGCCACCCAAAGCGGGGCAGTCGTCTTATTAAAAGGTGCCAGAACAGCAATATCCAATCCCCAAGGTATCGTCTGGATTAATCCTGAAAGTACCCCAGCTTTAGCCCGTGGTGGTAGCGGAGATGTCTTAACAGGTTTAATCGGGGGATTATTAGCCCAGGCTATCACTAAAGAATTGCCCATAGAAAATATTGTGGCTACAGCCGCATGGTGGCACGCCCAGGCGGGAATTTTAGCAGCTAAAGAACGCACAGAATTAGGAGTGGATGCCTATACTTTGACAAATTACCTCATACCCGTAATTCAAACTGCTTAGGATTTCCTGAAAGGGTTCTTTGGTGGGGATAGCGAACAGGACTTTAATTTTGAGGATTCAGAGTTTGGAATAAGAATAATAATGTACATTCCCAGACTAGACGGGGTTGGGTGTAAGCGAGTAAATATTTACGTGTTTGTTCTAATTGATTCATGATGGTTGGTTGATGCCATTGTTGCCAGTAAGACTGCTGCAAATAATCAACTAACCACAGTTGGGTTTCTGTATCTAATTCTTTGTCAATTTGTTTAGCTAGTTCTAAAGCTTGGCGGTGGGATGTGGGTACTTGCAGTAAATTTTCGAGTAAGTCTGAGGGAATGGCTTGTAACTGCTCGTAAGCTGCGATCGCACTCCCTGGACTACCTGCTGCTATACTCAAAATCGCAGGATATTGTAATATTTCTTGATGCCCCGTCTTTGTCAACACCTGAGTCAAAGACTCTGTATCCAGGCGAGAAAAAGCGATGCGCTGACAGCGTGATACTAAAGTGGGTAACAAATATTCCGGTGCAGGAGTAATTAAAATTATCGTTGCGTTTCCTGGTTCTTCCAAAGTCTTGAGTAGCGCATTAGCTGCTGCTTCCGCCATTGTTTGGGCTTCCTCCAAGACTACTATATTTCTGGGTGCTTCCAAGGAAGGACGACTGAGAAATTCAGTGATTTCTCGAATTTGTTCCAGCCTAATTACAGGTGGTGCTTTGCGTTTGAGTTTTTTTTCAGCAGCTTCTGCGGCGGTGAGGCGTTGCCCTTGATATTGGTAAGTCGGCTGTACCCACAGTAAATCAGGGTGATTACCTTGACGCAAACGCTGTTGTAAAGATGAGAAAAGTCGCGCTTCTACAGCAGTTGAAAATAACAACTCTACAAAGCAACGCGCTGCTAAACTCCGTCCTACACCATCTGGCCCCGCAAATAGATAAGCCGGGGCGACTCGGTTTTGCGTAACAGCTTGAGTCAGTAACTCAATAGCTTGCTTTTGTCCTACCAATGGTGCAAACGGGTTATTGGTCATTATTAAGTAATTAAAATTACATATAAAGCTTATTTAATTTTTCACGTATTTGCCTTAATAATCGCCGTTTTTCTCTATTTTGTGGTTATCTTCGGCTAAATGCTGCATATAAAGCAGTTGTTTGCTATGTCTATTAAATTTGGGGGAAAAATATGGACTTTCTCATTGGACAAATTATACTGTTCGCTGGAAATTTTGCACCACGAGGCTGGGCATTCTGCGATGGACAATTATTATCTATACAGCAACACACTGCCGTGTTTTCTATACTTGGCAATAATTTTGGTGGTGATGGTGTTAGGAATTTCGCTCTGCCCAATCTACCTGTTGTCGTGGATACAGACGGAAAAGGCGAATCTCGATACATCATTTGCCTTGAAGGAATTTACCCGTCCCGTTGGTAGTAACCTAAGTGTCTGTTAGATGTCTTCATGACTTAGTTAACTACAAATAATTTTACATTTTTCATATAGCAGTCCTAAATCATTCATGAGACACAAGATCCCCTACTTCTCAAAGAAGTCGGGGATCTGGACACCGCAAGTTCTCACAAATCAGATAGGACTGCTATATACAAACACTGTGAATATCATACAGAATTATCTCTGATCACAGTAAAACTCCTATCATAAATGTTAACTATTATTTAAGTATTCTCCACATAAAAATCAATACTTTACATTAATAATCGAAAATTTAGTAAATATATACACATTTTCTAGACAAAACACCGTTCAAGCACTAACCTAATAAATAAAGATAGAAGCAAATTCTGCTACATAACTTTAGATAGTTTCCACTGTTTAAGCACATACTAACTAACCATCAACAATCAAAAAAAACAATGTTATCGTCAAAACTATTTAGCTCCAAAAGCAAATTCCTGACAGCTTTAGGATTAACTACTGTTAGTTTATTGCTGACAACTAACGCTGCCCAGGCTTTTACACTTGTTAATAGAGCAGGTTTTACGGATGCAGAGTTCGAGAATCTGCTATTTAACGGTGAATTTGAAGAATTATTTGTGGCTGAAGGCCGCATTGGGAACAACAGCTTAAATTCTGCGGAAAGAGAATTAGGTATTAACACACCCTTGATACCTAGTGGTAGTAATTTGACTGGCGGTATACCAGTGGTATCAGGTCAACGTGTATGGGGTAATGGTACACCGGTGAATTTTTCCTTAGAATACACTGGCAGTCAGGTAAACTATATTGTGGGTGGACAACTACTCAGCACTACTAGTTTTACTGGCGCTGCTAATAGTATTTTTATCCGTACTCGTGCAGCTGATAATAGTTTTATAGAACTGAGTAACTTAGTCTTTGATGGCACAGCAATTGGTGATACTGTTCTCTCGTCTGTAAGCGGAACGGGAAGAGATATAGACTATCTGCAAATCAGCGATATATCTCAGCCTTTTACCCTCACAGGTCAAGTGTTAATGAGTTGGACAGATGCGTTACCCAGAAATTCAGCCCTAGCTTATCAAATTAAAGTGGGTTCTACTCCTACATCTGTACCTGAACCTGGAATGGTGGGTGCGATGTTCTTAGCTGGTGTTGCTGCTGTAGGTTACGGCAAGAAAAAGTCATCTGTGAATAACTCAACAAAAGAAATATCTTTGTAATGTTAAGTTTTGACATTGAAGATTATGTTGGGCGGGGTATAAATCTCCGTCCAGTATTTTCCCCAATCCCTAGTCCCTAGTCCCCTATTCCCCATTCCCTGAAAAGCGATCGCCTGTAGCAAATTTGTGTAACTCCTCAACAAACTTGTGATGTTCCCCTGAATTTAATCCTGTTTGCAACACCCCCAATACTTGCTGCATATTACCTGTTACTAATGCAGAGACATCCAGCCACAATCCTGGAAATACTTGACTTTGAATGATACCATCTGGATTTGGTGTTAACTCCACATATTCACCATCTTGCAAACTGAACCAACTCACGGTGCTTTCAAATACTTGCCAAACAATATATTCCTGAATGCCATTGCGACGATAGGCGCGTTTTTTATCGTACAAATCTTTAGTTGCACTACTAGCAGCGACTTCCGCAACTAATTCCGGCGCGCCTTCCACATAACCATCCACACCAATATAAGAACGTCCCCCACAAGCAGTATCAATGATCAAAATAGCATCCGGCTGGGGTTCATTATCTAAATCTAGTCGTACAGTTGGGTTATCACCTAGTCGAACGCCAGGTGTAGCCACTTTATAAGACCATAACCAGCCCATTAAATTGCCGTGGGGTTCGGCGTGGGGTTCAAAGCGCAGAGGGGAAGCCACGTAAACGATTCCTTCAATTAATTCAGCTTTTTTCAGATTAGGCATAGCACTGTAACGCCGCTCAAATTCAGGACGAACCAAGCGATCGCCACTCTCAAGAGGAGGAATATAATCAGGGGTAGCTGAAGAAGTTGGTTGTTGTGGAGAGGTGTTAACCATAACCGCAAGTGGTGGCATTGGGTAGTTTGATTTTATCATTGCCCAAGTGGAGCAATTACGGCGGAGCAAGGGGTAAATTCACTTTTCCCTGGCAACAGACAGGGATTAAAGCACCATTATTCATTATTTCAAGCCCCTACGAATCATTGTTTTACTAACCCCTACACCCCAAAACCAAGGTTTTTGGTACACAACGTAAAAAACCTACACCTGTTAGCTGCCCCCTGCCCCCTGCCCCCTGCCCCCTGTCCTCTTCGTTGACAACTCCTGGAAGTGTAAACGTAAAACTGCCTGTATTGCTTGATGTACACTTTCTTTACTCAAACTACCATCAACCCGAACAGTACGAGAGGCAGAGGAAGCAGCTAAATCTTGATAGCCTTGTTGCACACGACGATGAAAAGCAATAGTTTCTTGCTCAATACGGTCTAATCCCATTGCATCCCCACGTTTACGAGCAAATCCCACCTCTACATCTACATCTAACCAGATAGTTAAGTCACTAATTAAGCCACCAGTAGCAATCTGATTAAGTTGATGAATTAAATTCATATCCAAACCGCGACCATAACCCTGATAGGCAATGGTAGAGTCAACATAGCGATCGCACAAAACATACTTCCCTGCGGCTAAATTGGGTAACAATTCTTGGGAAACGTGCTGTGCGCGATCGGCAGCATACAATAATAATTCCGTCACCTCAGCCACAGGCTGATCCTCTTTCTTTTCTAATAACAATCGCCGTAAATGGACACCTAACTCCGTTCCCCCTGGTTCACGAGTAATAATTACTGAAATCCCCAAAGCTTGTAACCAATCTGCACAAAGCTGCATTTGGCTAGTTTTGCCGCAACCTTCTACACCCTCAAATACAATTAATCTGCCACCCATCGTTAGTAATTCAAAATTCAAAATTCAAAATTCAAAATGAAGAAACCAGCATCTAGATGCTTTAACAGTCTACGTGATAGGTGGGGACATTGGGCATGGGAAGACAAGGGAGAAGTAATGAGTGCTGTTAGCGGTAGCGCGGCGTTTAGCCGGTGCTGAGTAATGAGTGCTGAGTAATGAGTGCTGAGTAATGAGTGCTGAGTAATGAGTGCTGAGTAATGAGTGCTGAGTAATGAGTAATGAGTAATGAGTAATGAGTAATGAGTGATGACTAATGACTAATGACTAATAACTAATGACTAATGACTAATGACTAATGACTAATGACTATTGACCATTGACTATCTGCGTTAACCTAGTTGGGAAGGCAGGAATAAATTCTTATGAAAAAAAGGATTTGGTTGGCACTTTTGGTGCTTGTGGCAATTGTGATTGTTGGTGGTAGAGAGAGTTCATTTTTTCAACAACGTGAATCGGTAGAAATTGTAGAGAGTAGACCAGTAATTACACCGCAAACCCAACCAGAATCTCCAGCAATTAATCCGGCTTTGCAAGTATCTGCGGATAGATTATTAGCTCATATTCAAAAGTTAAATTTTCAACGCTACACAGCTAAAGAGCGATCGCTTGCTCGAATTTATATCACGAATGAATTAGGTAAATTCGGCTGGAAACCGAAATTAGAAAGATTTCCTGATGGTGTGAATGTATTTGCGGAACGTCCAGGAACTGACACCACAGCCAAGGCAATTTTAGTGGCTGCCCATTATGATACTGTGGCTGCCTCTCCTGGTTCTGATGATAACGCTAGCGGTATAGCAGTATTACTGGAATTAGCCAGAATTTTTCACTCTTTACCCACACCCCAAACTTTGCAGTTAGCATTTTTTGACAAAGAGGAAGCAGGATTAGTGGGAAGTAAAGCTTTTGTGCAGGAAGAACAGCGTTTGCAAAATCTCCAGGGCGTAATTGTCATGGATATGATAGGTTATGCTTGCTACACTAGTGGTTGTCAGCAATATCCCCAAGGTTTACCTGTGACTCCACCTAGTGACAAAGGCGATTTTTTAGTTGCCGTAGGTGATACAGAACATTTATCACTGTTGACAGCCTTTCAAAAATCTCAGCTAACGAATTTACCAACTGTGTTGACTTTACCGATTCCCCTCAAAGGTATACTGACACCGGACACTCTGCGGAGTGATCATGCGCCTTTCTGGTATCAAGGAGTCGGTGCTGTATTGGTCACAGATACCGCTAATCTTCGTACACCCCACTATCATCAACCTAGTGATACGCCTAATAATATCGAGCGATCGTTTTTTCTCGGTTCCGCACAAATTGTAGTTAATGCTACTAATACTTTATTAAATCAACAAACTGTACAAGCACCAAATTAACAATCAAAAATCTACGATGTGTGAATCCGACTTGATGAGTGAAATCATTTGCTGAGGAAGGTAACAGGGAATAGGTAACAGGTTAAGAAGAAATCAAAGTTTACCTAGCTTCGCAGAAATCAAATTATGATTCCTATAGTTTGGCATTTTCCCTGCAATAAAATGCCAACCCCAAATTAAGAAAGTCAGATTTTACCTTCCATTGAAACATTATTAATGCTAGATATGGTTATACAAATTTAAAGTTACAAAATCTTGGATGTATAGAGGTTTTTAAATACTTAAACCTTGTCATCAATATTCACATCTATCGACTGAGATATTTTGAGTTTTGAGTAAAAATCAATGCAAGCCTTGGTGCGTACCGAACAAGAACTAGTTGCACAACTGGAAACGGGCAACGGTCTGCAAGAAAACCGCGATGGGCTGCGTCCCACTTTAGGTGAGCGCGTTTTAGAAGCCACAGCCGCAGCAGCTAACGCTTTATTGACGATCAATGATCTCAATGAAGCGGTGAGAAATGCGCTTAAACTCATTGGGGAAGGTTTAGATGCCGATCGCGTAGCCGTCATTGAAAATTTTATTCATCCCACCCTACCCCAACGCTGTTGGAAAGTTTTATATGAATGGAATTCACCCCATACAGTATCTCAAATTTCCCATACTGATGCAGCCGAAGGAGTTTATGAGAATGGGGGAATTGCACATTGGTATGAACTTTTAAGCCAAGGTCAAAACCTCAGCTATCTCCTAGAAGAAATGCCGGAACCATTTCGCAGTAGTCAAGCGGCAATAGGTGTTAAGGTGCTGCACGCTGTACCGATTTTTGTGGAAGGTCAGTCTTGGGGTGCATTGGGTTTTGATGACTGTCGGGAAGTCAAACATCGAGGTGCATCTGAACTAGCCTTACTCAAAACCTTAGCTGCTTGTGTTGGCAGTTCTATTCAGCGTCAACGTATCCAGCAAGCGGAAAAGCAACGCACCGCCGAACTAGCAAAAGCCCATCAAGAATTACAACAGCGCGATCGCTTACTATCTGTAGTTGCCCAAGTTACGAAAAAACTTTTAGAAAACGAAGACATTGATGTCGCAATTCCTACAGCCTTACAAGCAATAGGGGAAGTAGGAAGTATGAGCCGTGTGCAACTGATTTTGGAACGTCAAGACCCAATTACACACAAACTACAGCACCACATCACCTATGAATGGGTAGCTGAAGGCATCATCCCTCAGATTAATCATCCCACAATGGCAGTCATTGACAATGATCATGTTGATTGTCTTCTCAAAGAACTGTATGCGGGACGTTCGAGGTGGTGCATAATTGATGACTTTCCCAATGAAATCAAACCACAGTTTGCACTTCTGGGAATTAAATCTTCTGGGGCAGTGCCATTATTTATTGCTGGAAACTACATTGGCTGTGTAGCCTTTGATGATTGTGTTTATCCGCGTCTTTGGAGTCAACAAGAAATTGATGTCTTGACTACTGCGGCTGAAAGCATTGGTGCAGCTTTACATCGTCAACAACTAGTAGAACACCTGATTGCAGAACGTGCTAAAGCTGCCGAGAAACGAGTAGCAGAACTATCTAAAGCCAACACAGCCCTCAAAAATAGCCTCGACCGCCTTGCCACCGATGCTGAATTAGATACATTTCTGGGTCACGTCATCTTAGAAATTCAACATCAACTAGGCGCACAGCGATCGCATCTATTTCTCTATGATGCGGCCTCCCATACTCTACAGTTACATTTGGGTTCGGAGAACGGCCAAGTAATGCCGAAAGCTCAACTACAAAATATCCCACCCTTCCTAGAACCAATCCCCGCAGATATTACCAAAGCTTGGGAAATCCTGATCACCACCAAACAACCGTTAGAATTTGCTATTTGGGAAAACGCTCATCCCGAACATTGGCCTGAAACTGTCAAATGGCATCGCCAAATGGGACATCAGACCGCCATGTGTATTCCCCTAATGCTGGGTAGTGACATTGCTTTAGGTTTTTTAGGGTTAGCATTTACCAAGAAAGCCACCTTGAACCCAGAAGAATTTGAACTAGCCCAAGCATTAGTACATCAAGCAACATTAGCCATTCAACTAACACAATTAGCCGAAACCGCCAAACAAGCTGCCATCCTCAAAGAACAGGAAAAAGCGGCTAACAAGCAAATTGCTGAACTGGTGAGAGCCAATGAATCCTTGCGTGGTTGTGTGAATCGTCTAGCAGATAAACCAGACTTAGAAACGTTCTGGGAACATATTCTCATAGAAGCCTCTGCCCAAGCTAAATCCTATGCGGCTGCCTTGTTTCTCTACAACGAAACATCTAATACCCAAATCATGAAACGATATGTCAGAGAAGGCCAGGTACTGCCCATTAGGACTACACCCGACCTAGAACCGTTTCGAGTGCCAGTCAAAGGCAATATGATTTCCTTTTGGAAAGAAGCTCTATTTCGAGGTGAAGCTATATTTTTTAATTTAGATGAATGCAATCACGCCATTCATTCAGGTGTCAAGTGGCATCGGGAGCAAGGACATCGTTCTATTGTACGTGTACCCTTAATTTTGGGTTCTCGTCCCTTGGGATTTATCGGTTTGTGCTTCCGCGAACCCAGAACTAGCTTACCCCCAAATATTGAACTGATTATGGCGTTAGCACAACAAGCGACATTAGCCATTCACTTGACGCATTTAGCCGAAAAAAGCCGCCAAACTGCAATTCTAGAAGAACGTAACCGGATGGCGCGAGAAATTCACGATACCCTAGCTCAAGCTTTTACTGGTGTAATTATACAGTTGGGGGCAGCTTCTAGAATAGTTCCGCATCAATTGACAGAAGTGCAAACACACATCACCCAAGCCAGGGATCTCGCCCGTGAAGGACTAGCCGAAGCCAGGCGTTCAGTCAATGCTTTGCGTCCTCAAATCCTAGAAACTAACAATCTATGTAAAGCTTTTAACCGTCTAGCAGAGCAAATGTCTGTATCTGTGGAAAAACAAATTATTTGTCAGCTTATTGGGGAAATTTATCCCTTAGCGGTAGATATAGAGAATAATTTACTACGAATCGGTCAAGAAGCATTGACAAACGCCATTAAATATGCAATTGCCAGTGAAATCAAGATTGAACTAGTGTATGAACCGAAGCAATTTATCTTGCGTGTTAAAGACAATGGCAAAGGATTTGAGGCCAATAGTGTGCCTACAACCAAAGGTTTTGGTTTGATGGGGATCAAAGAACGTTGCGATCGCATGGCAGCACAGCTGACAATTCAAAGTATCCCTAGTCAAGGAACTGAAATTACCATATCTATTAGTCGAGAGTGATTAGGGATGAATCAATTCAAAATTCAAAATACCCTTACGGGAAGCAAGCTACAAAATTCAAAATGAAGAAGAGTTGGGGACTGGGGATTGGGGACAAGGTGGACAAGGTAGAATTTATTTCTTAACTCACTCATTACTTATTACTTATTACTCATTACTCATTACTTATTACTCATTACTTATTACTCAGCACCAGCTAAACGCCGCGCTACCGCTAACAGCACTCACCACTCCTATGCTTTTGCCAAACCAGATCCGTATCTTGATTGTTGATGATCATCCTGTGGTTCGCCAAGGTTTAGCTGCCATGATTGATCGGGAATCAGATATGGCGGTGGTAGGACAGGCGTGTAATGGGCGTGAAGCTGTCGCTGTATTTCGACAACATCAACCTGATGTCACCTTGATGGATTTACGGATGCCGGAAATGGACGGAGTGGCAGCTATTACTGCTATTTGTAATGAATTTGAAAATGCCCAGATTATCGTGCTGACTACCTATGACGGTGATGAAGACATCTATCGTGGACTGAAGGCTGGGGCTAAGGGTTATTTATTGAAAGATGCTGAACCAGATGAATTACTCGCAGCTATTCGTATGGTGAATGCGGGACAAAAGTATATTCCTCCTTCCGTGGGTGCAAAACTAGCGGAAAGAGTGGGTGTGTTACAACTGAGTGGGCGAGAATTAGAAGTTATCCGCTTGATGGCTACTGGTAAGACTAACCAAGAAATTGCTAGCGCATTGCAGATATCAGAGGGTACTGTCAAGTATCATGTCAATAATATCTTGAGTAAACTGGGAGTGAGCGATCGCATCCAAGCTGTGATTACAGCCCTCAAACGCGGGATTGTCAGTCTTTAAACCTAGCCAAAAGTTAAGGTATTTTCCCCATCCTGAGTATAAATCAATCTTGACTGTTTCCTATGCTCAACACTTGAACTTTGGCATAGGGACAAACTTGGGCTGATCCTATAGAGTAAACCCAGTGCCTCAATGCAAGATTCATACCAATAGACTAATACCAATTCGCAATTCGCAATTCGCAATTCGCAATTAAGAAAAGCAGGTATTATCTGGGTTTTAAGGTTTGCATCTGTTGCTTGATTTTGGAGAATTGGTATAACGTCCCGCTTTGCTAACGCAACGATGCTCTCACTCCGCTTTGCTCTAAGCGCAGCTATGCCGCAGGCTTTACGTAATTAAGAATGTCAGGTATCATCATGGGTTTTAATGTTTGCCGTTGCATAAAGTTTTAATTTAGACACATTTATAGGAGGATTTGTTGCCAGACTTTCATCGTTTTGTTTTTGGGAATGGTAGTGAGCAAATCTCTCAAAACTTACAAAACAAACAAGAATTCTGGATTTATCCAGCAAAAGTACCAGGGATTTGGGTATGGGAAATTACAAATGAATCGTTAATGCTTGTGATTGATCCAGTTTTGTTATCTCAAACAGCAGCAGAAATCGGTGGATTACAGGAAAACGATATGGAGTTAATGAATACGGGCAATTGTCATCCTCAAGTAGAAGCGATCGCTTGTTTGTTGCAGACAAAACTAAATGAAAACCCTGTTACAGAGTCACTTCCACAGGTATTAATTATTTATCCTCTTCCACAACACCATGAGTTCCCACTACCAACACCGCATTCTGTTGGAGGATTATCCAACCATAGACTCAAGCAGGTAATAAACTACATCCACAGTCATTTGACACAGCCAATTCAGTTAGCTGAGTTATCACAAATTTGTGGGATGAGTCAGTATTATTTTTGTCGTCTGTTTAAGCAATCAATGGGTGTGACACCTTATCAATATGTGTTGCAGCAACGGATGGAAAAGGCTAAACAATTACTGCGACAAAGAAAATATGCGATCGCAGAAATTGCACTCATGGTGGGCTGTGCAGATCAAAGTCATTTCACCAAACATTTCAAAAAATATACCGGAGTGACACCTAGATATTTTGCCGAAAATAGCTGTATGGCCACAATTGACTAATTACTCCCAAAATAGAGGAAAAGACCATGAAGATTGGCATTATTGGCGCAGGAAATATGGGTGGGGGGTTGGGTAAAATTTGGGCGCAAGTCGGACATGAGGTCATTTTCTCCTACTCCAGAGATGATCATAAGTTACATCAATTAGCTGCGTCGGCTGGTGAAAATGCCAAAGTAGGAACACCGACAGCAGCATTTTCCCAAAGTGATGTAGTCATGCTGGCTGTATGGATGCCGTTTTTAGAAGAAGCTCTGCGTTTTGCGGGTTCTCTCGACGGTAAAATTGTGATGACTTGTGTGAGTGGCTTACAACCAGACTTTACAGGCAAAACCATAGGTATAGCCACTGACTTAAAAACATCCGTTGCTGAAATTATTCAAAAATCAGCACCAACAGCAAAGGTTGTGGAAGCCTTTAATATCACCTTTGCAGAAGTGATTGCGGCTGACTCTAGAAACTTTGGTAGCGATCGCCCTAGTATTTTTTATTGTGGTGATGACGCAGCAGCTAAAAAGGTCGTTGCTGGTTTAATTGAAGAATGCGGTTATGAAGCCATAGATGCAGGTGATTTAATAGTAGCCCGTTCCCTGGAAACCTTAGCTACAGCTTGGGTACAGTTTGCTGTAGCCAGTAAGTTATTTCCGAATCTAGGACTTAAAGCCTTGCAACGGTAAGCAGAGAAAGAAATATTGAATCAACGGGTGTAATTATCATAGATGCAATATTAAGAGCGATCGCAGTAATTTAGAATCATCAATTTATCAAAGATTTGCGACATTCCAGGTCTATAACTTCACACATCCTAGTCTGTAAATTCCTTATGTGGAAAAAAGCTATTATCTGCTGCTTGGGTACAATCTCCAGTATTTCTATTGCTACACCTGTCTTAGCCGCAGAGAAAATTGAATTCAATTATCCGCCTTTTGGTGATTTTGATGTCTCAGTTAAAGATTTAGAGCTTTTTGTTAATGAAGGTAAAATCACTCCAAATTTTGCTTTTTACGCTAATCGTACTAAACCTGAGCAGTTAGCTCAACTCAGAGGTTTTTTAGGGACAAAATTTCAAATTACCCCCACGGTAATGTCCCAATTTACCTACTCACCAATCGGCGAAAAAATGCTACTCCGCTTTGGAGAAATTTTACAGACGCGAAATCGTAATAATGGTTTTCATGCCCTGCGTTCTGCTTTAATTTTGTCTGCGGCTAGTCCTGAAGGACTGACATTAATTAATATTATCAAAAAATATTCTAGTCCCAGTATTCGTCTGAATCTTTCAGAAACAACACAAATCATAGGACAGTTATCAGGACTACTACAAAAAAGGGATATAGTAGTTTCGCAAATTCAACAATTATCAAATCAAGAAATTGCAAATTCAGCAACAATAGACTTTAGCCAAAAACCAGATATTCGCCAACCAGGTGATTTTCAAAGCAATAAATTTACCTTCACTCTACACGATCGCGCTCGTGATGGTAAATCAAAAACTGTCCTAGAACGTAAATATGATGTTGATGTTTACCTACCACAACCCAAATCAACAACAGTAAAAGATTCTGCACCTTACCCAGTCATCGTGATTTCTCATGGATTAGCAGAAGACCGCAATACTTTTGTCTATCTAGCTCAACATTTAGCATCCTATGGCTTTGCGGTAGCGGTTCTTGATCATCCTGTGGGTAATTCCCAACAATTTCAAGAATTCTTATCAGGAATTGCTAGCCCTCCCCAACCTATAGAATTGGTTGATCGTCCTTTAGATGTCAAATATCTATTAGATGAACTACAAAATTTAAATGCAACTGATGCTAGGTTTAAAAATCAATTGAATCTCCAACAAGTAGGAATAATTGGACATTCCCTTGGTGGTTATACAGCATTAGCCTTAGCTGGCGGGACTTTTGATTTTGACAAAATTAACCAAGAATGTAATCCTAATCGCTCTTTAAATATTTCCACATTTTTACAATGTCGTGCTAGTGACCTCCCACCTGATAACTATCCCATCAAAGACGAGCGCGTCAAAGCCGTGATGTTGATGAATCCTTTAAATAGTGTTGTATTTGGCGATCAAGGTGTCAGCACAATACAAATTCCGGTGATGATGGTGGCTGCTAGTCAAGATATTTTCACCCCCGCAGTTCCCGAACAAATTCGACCTTTTACTAAAATATCTAGTCAAGATAAATATTTAGTTTTAATTGAAAATGCCACTCACTTTTCTGTACAGTCAGATTTACCCACCAGTACAAGCGTGATTCCTGTTCCCCAAGGACTATTAGGGCCTGATAGAAAAAGTGTCTATTCCTATATGAATGCTCTAGGAGTTGCATTCTTCCAAACTCAGCTTCGCAACCAATCAGAATATAGACCTTATCTCACAGCTTCCTATGCTCAATCTATTAGTCAAGCACCCTTAAATTTGAGTTTAGTTAATTCTAATAGTGGTGAAGCCATCACCCAGATTTTAGATAAACTCTATCAAAATTATTCTAATCTCAGTAATCAGAATTAGAGAGGGATTGGGGACTGGGGATGGGGGAGGCAGGGGAAGCAGGGGAAGCAGGGGAAGAAAAACTTTACTCATTACTCAGCACTGGATAACTCACCACTCATAACTTATTACTTATTACTTATTACTTATTACTCAGCACTCAGCACTCAGCACTCACTACTCAGCACCGGCTAAACGCCCCGCTTCCGCTAACAGCACTCACCACTCACCACTAGTGCTAATCAAACAATATTTTGATGTTCAATGAATCACAATCAACCACCAATCAATTTAGCACCCGGAGTTATTGCGATCGCGCGTCGAGTTAAACCAGGATTAGAAGCGGCTTTTGAAGACGCTACTAAAGGCGTGATATTAGCTGCTAGTACCTTCCCTGGATATTTGGGTAGTGATGTACTTTACCCCAGTAGTAAAAGAGGTGAATGGCAACTCATCTTACGCTTTGACACTCCTGAACATTTGCAAGAGTGGGAAACTTCACCAATTTGTCAAGCTTGGATTGCGCGTGCAGATGTACTGACTGTGAATGAAGCTAAAGTTACCCGTGTCAATAGTCTAGAAGCTTGGTTTACTTTACCAGAAATTCCCAATGCAGTACCGCCACCTAAATGGAAAACAGCAATTGTTAGTGCAGTTGGGATATATCCAGTGAGTTATTTTATGCCTGGTGTACTAAGACCATTTACTAGTGGTCTACCTTTGTGGTTAGCTACTCTAATCAATATTAGTATCACAATGCCGTTAATGACTTGGTTAATTATGCCCCAAGTAACGCGTTTATTTAAAGGATGGCTATACCCGTCAAAGTAATCTAAAATTAATAAAACTATTTCAACGTGTATGTAGACGCGCCGCACTAAGAAAGTTACTATACTTAGCCATAAATTGTTTACATGACTTTATATAACGGTTTTTGTAATTATCCCTTGATAATTTTTTGCTATGCCATACTAGTAAGTGAGAATTAATTCGGCGACCGCGTTTGTTTTTAGTATTGACGGGCTTTTTCCTTTTGGTATTTACAGACTATTCTCCGAAACTTAAATCTCCTAACATTTATGATTTCGGAGACAATTTATGTCAGTTTATGTAGGCAATCTTTCTTATGAAGTTACAGAAGAAACTTTAAATGCAGTTTTCGCAGAATATGGTTCTGTGAAACGGGTTCAGCTACCTACTGACCGTGAAACAGGCCGTTTACGCGGTTTTGGTTTTGTGGAAATGAGTACAGATGCAGAAGAAACAGCTGCAATTGAAGCACTAGACGGTGCAGAATGGATGGGACGTGACCTGAAAGTTAATAAAGCTAAACCCAAAGAAGATAGAGGTTCATTTGGTGGCGGTCGGGGAAGCTATGGTGGACGTAATCGCTACTAAGTCTTATAAATTTAGCTCTAGAAGCTTAATTCACTAATCCAACAAGCACATTAATTGCATTTAGCACTGGCTCAGGCAGAAATGCTTGAGCCTTTTTAATACCGAATCTCAACTATGCAGTGAAAGAACTCTCAAACTTTCACGAGCTAAAAACTAATATCTGGAGTTCTCCATGTCAGACTCAGGTACTTACACTCCTGTAGAACCCGCTATTTTAATCACTATCATTGGTGAAACGGTGCTGAAAGACCGTATTGTTAAGCTGCTAAAAAGCCATAATGTAAGCGGCTACACCATTAGTCAAGTACAGGGTGAAGGCGGTCACGGAAGACGCTTGGCAGATATAGCAGGCTACAACACCAATATTGAAATTAAAACAATCGTTTCATTAGCGGTATCTGATGAGATCATTTGTCAATTAAAAGAGGAGCAAGGTAAGCACGCCTTAATCGCCTTCCGACATAATATAGAAGCCTTCTATTGATTAACTTTTCTTTTCTTTCTACGGCAATTTGTATAGATATGTTGTCGGGAGCAAATTTTATAAATTGCCATGTAATTGAAACCCTTGATATGATTAGCTTTCAGATGAGATAGCTTCATTATCATACTCAGGGATATCACCAAAATCATGTAGACTCTAATAGCAGATTGCTAGGTGTATCAATAATGGAAACTACTACAAATACAATTTCCGAGTTTGAGAAATTATTTAGACAAAAATTACAACTAAACAATTGTAAATTGAGGAAGAAAAGGCAAGAGAATAATTATGAAATTACTACTCCTGCTAAAGACATTTTCTTAATGTACTGGTGCGAATTTCCTGAAATTAACTTGATCTATCAGCCTGTAGGCATACGCACACAACAAACTGCTGTTTATGAACGAGCTATCCGTTCTCATATTAATTCTTGTGTAAGCAGTCTCCAAGGCGGGATGATGATTACTAGTCAATGAGTCTGTCTTTTTTCTCAGATTTACTGGATGGTCTAAAATTAACGCTAACCAGTAGTAATTAAGAGCCTATTTATAAAGTAAATATTTCAGTAGTGGCGTGACACGACTTAAATGATGCAATCGATTTTGATGGAATTAAAAGCAGATGCACGCGGATAGCACTTCTATAAATTGCACTATTGTAGCTGTGTCAGTTCACTACAAATTTCAGGTTTACTTTATAAATAGTCTCTTAGTTGGAGAGATAAAAACATGAGAATGCTACAAAGTTAAGGTTATTTCTAAGTTAATTATGTAACTTCATATATTTATGGAAGCTAAAAAACACAAAATCGAGTACAAGTTTCATTCAATTTATATTGAAGAGGAATCATTAAGTAGAAAGGCTTATTACTATAAGATTTTTGGTGATTTATGTCATAGTGGCGGGTTTGTCAATTCAATTGCTGAGGCAGAAAATGAAGCAAAAGCGAAGATTGATGAAAAATTTAATTTAATAGAAAAAAAATCTGCTTTACAGAGATATTGTGTAATGCGCGATTTTCAAAGCTTTGTTGAGTTATTAAATCAGCAACAGGAAATACCCAAAGAGGTAGCTTATCAAGTAGCTTCTCAACTAGCTTTAGCTTCAACATTAAAGTGTTTTACCAAAGAAGTGCAAAGTGCTGATACAAATAGTTCAACAGATATTAGTAAAGATATAAGCACAGAAAAATTACAGTAAGCATCTAAGCACTCCAATTTTATTTCTGAACTTACGTATAAGGACAGGTAACTACTAACGGGAAACAGAAAATAAAAACTCTACGGTTTTTTTCACAAATTAAATAGCTACCTGATTAAATCACAATCTGGTCATTTCAAATAATTGCTGGGCATTCCTTCCTAAAAAATCCTCAAACAATGCTTGTTTATCTGGTGTGACTTCTACTAAATAACGTTGGGCAATTTCATAATAAGCATAAGTCCAAGGAATCTGTATTTTCTCTCCACTAATATCATCAATTACTGTCACCATTTCCTTCACTGCGGCGGTAGCTGTTTGACGCAAGCCACAAGTTACATCACCCTCTATTTCATTTTTCATTGGTACACCCAAATTAGCTAAACCTGTAGCAGTGCTATCTATATCTGGGTATGTCTGTGTATTTTGGCGGTTAACGTAGCCTGTGAAATGATTGACAGCATAACCATGTAACAGCACCCAAGCACCATATTGAGTCACTTGATTTACAGTTTCCACTGTAGAACGGAGAGGAATTTGCCAAGGACGGGTGAAAGCGGTGTGTAGTTTTTTCACAATACTTTCATCGTCTATTGCTAGTTGACTGGGAAAAATTAATTGCTGCTGAATTTGAGAAACTGTTTGATAAATAAGTTGAGCCGTAGTATCAGGTAATTCATCTACAATTAACTCGCTGATAAATAGCTTGGGTAAATCAAATTCTACCTGTTGCGGATGGCGATAGTGACGGGCATAGAGGTGAGTTTGCGGAAAAATATATTCACCGACTGGTAGATAGCCCAATGATTCAACGATTTGTCCTAAATATTTGATACCTAAACTAACTTGACCTTGAGGACTATCAACCACCATTCGCAAAGACCGAAAAGCGATATGGTCATTAGCAATATTTCCCCCAGCCCTAGTAATCATCTGTTCATAGATTTCAGCATAATTCACCCTGGCTTTATATTCTTGCCAAAGTAATTTCCATAAATGACCAGCAATTTCAGGTTTCATAGTTTTTAGTCATTAGTCATTAGTCATTAGTCATTAGTCATTAGTCATTAGTCATCAGTCATTACTAATTACTCAGCACCGGCTAAACGCCGCGCTACCGCTAACAGCACTCATTACTCATTACTTCTCCCTTGCACCCTGCACCCCTGCACCCTTACTCCCCCACACCCTCAAAATCCAAAATCTCACTCAAAATATCAAGTGCTGTTTGAATTTGGTCGCTTTCAATAACCAGGGGTGGACAGAAACGAATGGCGGCTTTACCACAACCTAATAATAGTAGGCCTTTTAAAAAGGCGGCTTGAATGATGCGATCGCGCAGTTTACTATCATAATTACCCTGGGTATCTAATAAATCTACCGCTACCATCAAGCCTTTACCCCTCGGTGGGGACATTCTGGGAAATCTTTCATGTAATTTGGTCAGTCCAGCTTGCAGAAGTTCTCCCATTGCGGTAGCGTTAGCCATTAAACCACTATCTAATAGTCTTAATGTGGCTATAGCCGCCGCACAAGCTACGGGGTTTCCGCCAAAGGTGGTGGCGTGAGAACCAGGTGGCCAGGTCATAAATTGACTCCTGGCGATAACTGCACCTAATGGTAAACCACTGGCTAAACCTTTGGCTGTGGTAATAATATCAGGCGATACACCCCAATGCTCAATGGCAAATAAGCGACCGGTGCGTCCCATACCAGATTGCACTTCATCCACTACCATTAAAATACCGTGGCGATTGCAGATATCGCGAATTCTGGCTAAAAATCCATCTTCGGGGACAATGTAACCGCCTTCGCCTTGAATGGGTTCAACGATAATGGCTGCAACTTCGTGGGGTGGGAGGATGGTGTTAAATAATTGTTGTTCTAGGTGGTCTAAACTGGCGTGAGTTCCGTAGGGAATATGGGTTATCCCTGGAACTAAGGGGCCGAAGTTGGCGCGTTGTACTGTTTTAGAACCAGTCAGGGACATTGCGCCGTAGGTGCGTCCGTGGAATGCTCCTAAAAAAGCCACGATGAGCGATCGCTTGGTGTAATATCGAGCTAGTTTCATCGCGCCTTCGTTCGATTCTGCACCAGAATTAGTAAAAAATACTCTAGCACTGTGGGGAAAAGGGGCGCGAATGGCTAAATGTTCAGCAAGTTCTACCATCGGTTCATAGTAAAAATCTGTCCCCGACATATGTATTAAGCGCGCCGCCTGTGTTTGAATTTCCTTCACAACTTCTGGGTGGGCGTGGCCTGTCGCAGTGACAGCAATACCTGCGGTCATATCCAAAAACACATTCCCGTCTACATCTTCTAACATACAGCCTTCCCCACGAGACACCACTAAAGGATAATCACGGGTATAAGAAGGAGAAGTCACAGTGCGATCGCGTTCTACAATAGCTAAAGCTTTCTCTCCTGGTAAAGATGTCACCAACTGCGGTAAACGCGGTAAAGGTCGCTCAATGGGAATACTTATCATATTTGTTGTAATTTATTCTAAATACGGGTAATTAAACTGTAATGTGCCAGCACGAACAGTAACATTTGATTCTATTCGTGTATAACTTACGCATTGACACATTAGCAATAATATGTCCTATCAATTATAAAAAAGTCTTCCCTCTCCATACTTACACCCTAGTTTAGTAATTCAGTGTGCAGGTTATAATGCACTGTTAGGCTGAGTTTTTCCCCAACCTTGGAAGAGTTTGATGCCCTGTTAAATGTGCTGTGAGGACGTGACGCTTATTTGATTTTTGCCCCAGTTCTGTATATCTTTATTTTCCTTGTTCCCTAGCTATGCCAGTAATTTTAGGAATCAAATTTGCATGACTATAGAACTCATCTTTGATTTATGAAAAAAAGTCAGTACAGTTTTACCTTACTTTTTTCCTCTTTCCTGTTCACTGTTCCCTACTTACGCAAATAATTCCAGTCATCAAATCGAGTTCCGAGATTATGAATATGATATTCAGCCAAAAGCTTAAACTATCAGTAGGTATTGCAGCGTTGATGCTGCTAGGTTTTACCAGCAACCATCTATATAATCACACCAAAAATCCACAAATAGCCCAACAATCCCAGGATTTTGACTCTAATATCACCTCGAACCAACAATCAGCTAATCTCCTAACTCCGGTAAGCTTTTCGCAAAATTCCCTACAATCTACAGCGACTCAGAATAACTTACCAAAAAATCAAGACCATCTAGCCCAAGATAACCAAAATTTAGCTACTACATCCGTTAGTTATCCCATTATTGATGAATGGCGCAAATATAAATACAGCGTCAATGGTAATCAAATTTTATCGGCAGCCCAATTACCAACCACAAAAGTTAACGTTAATCAGTCCGATTTATTAACTGTATTGGTGAATACAAGGAAGTATTTTCAAGAACACAGTTTAGCAGATCCAGATATCTTAAGACCTGGATTATTAAGTACACAAAAAGTTACTACAGAAGACATTCTCAAAACCTTAGACTTCATGATTGAAGTTTTGCAGGAAGATATTGCCAAAAATCGGATTACACGCTTACAAAACCCCAATTTTATTAATAGACATTTTCGCGTTATTCGCTGGGATGCCTATAAACCAGATAACCCAAACCAAAAGCAATTACGAATTACCAAATATGCTGTATTTACCCATCCAGGAACAAGAAAGAAAACTGCAACTTACAACACACCGATTTACAGCTTAAAAGATAACGCAGCTACAGATAAATTCTATACCAGATACACCAAGCAAGATGTTTTATCGGGTATTTATGAACCTGGTGGTAAAGAATATGGTAAGGTAGCACCGTTAGCTTATTTAACCCGTAATGGATTAGAAGAAGCCTTAATGCAAGGGACAATCCTGATTAACTTTCTCGATGGTTCTCAAGGATTTTTCAACGTAGATAGAAATAACGGAATGTCTTATATCCGAGGGTTAAAAGCAACAGCACAAAAACGTTATTGGTACTTCAGACAAGTTGATGCCATCAAAGGTTATGGACACACAATAGATGCCAAGATTTCGATTAAACCAGGAGTAACCTTTGCTGGTGATGTGTTAAACATTGGTTTAGGTAGAGTGGTTGTAATTGAACACAGTCAAGGCGGCAGAAAACAGCTACAAATGGGAGTAATTGCAGATACAGGCGGCGCATTTTTACCCAACCTGTATCAACTAGATTACCTAGCAGGAATTTTCCCCAATCAAAAGTCATTCCGGCAATATATAAGTAAATTGCCAGAGTATGCTAATGCCTACTTTTTAGTCAAAAAGTAAACAGGGCATTGGGCATCGGGCATAAAAGAGGAATTGGAGCAGGGAGCCGGGGGGCAAGGGGAGAAAAATTTCCCCACTTCTCCCTGCACCCTGCCCTCTACCTCCTATATCCCATTCCCCATTCCCTAATCCCTCCACAAAGCAATACCACCTAATAAACCACTGATATTAGGAATAAGTCGGACATTTAGAGGTAATTGGAAATTTACTTTTACTGCTTCGCCGCCGCCAATATATAGATAATCATAATTAAATAGCTTTTGCAAAGATGCGATCGCCTTTTCTAAACGACGATTCCATTTCTTTTGTCCCACCTTTTCTAACGCCGTTCTTCCTAGCTGTTCTTCGTAGGTTTCTCCCTTACGAAATGGATGATGTCCCATTTCCATGTTTGGGACTAATTTTCCATCCACAAACAAAGCCGAACCAAAACCCGTCCCTAAAGTAATCACTAACTCTACACCCTTACCTTTAATTGCCCCAAACCCTTGCATATCTGCATCATTAATCACTCGCACGGGCTTATTTAATTTTTGTAACAATGCTGTTTCTAAGTCAAAACCAATCCAATGAGAATGCAAATTAACAGCTGTTTCTGTGACACCACAACGCACCACACCAGGAAAACCCACCGAAACCCGATGAAACTCACCTTGGGCAGCAGCTAAGACCATAATGGCATTAATTACTACCTCTGGTGTAGCAGGCTGGGGTGTCTCCACACGCGCCCTTTCTGTTACAGGATTTCCCGCAATATCCAACACCATCGCTTTTACACCACTACCGCCAATATCAACAGATAAAGTACGAATTGAGCCATTATCCTCGACCATTGTTGAGCCTCCAGGTCAATATTTAAGATTTGGTTATTATGCGCTGAATTAGGTGTTTAGGGAATGGGGAATGGGGACTGGGGAATGGGGACTGGGGACTGGGAAGATGGGGAAGTGTGGGGAGTGAGGGGAGTGAGGGGGGAAAGATTTCTTCCCTATCCTCCCACACCTCCCACACCTCCCACACTTCCTGCTTGCCCAATGCCCAATGCCCAATTGCAGTTAATATAAAAAATGACGCGATAGTAATAAAATGCACAGCTTTATTCCCCCAGAACGGTTTTTTCCCTACCTCACCTGGACTGAGATTCAGGCTATGCCTAATAAGGAAAATGTGGTTATCATTCAACCTGTGGGGGCAATTGAACAGCATGGGCCGCATTTACCACTCATTGTTGATGCTGCTATTAGTGTGGGCGTTTTAGGTAAGGCTTTGACTAAGTTAGATGCTGATATTCCTGCTTATGCTTTACCCACTCTTTATTATGGTAAATCTAATGAACACTGGCATTTTCCTGGTACCATTACCCTCAGCACAGAAACACTCACAGCCACAATAATCGAAGTAGCCGAAAGTATCTACCGTGCTGGGTTTAGGAAGTTGGTATTGATGAATTCCCACGGGGGACAACCCCAAGTCATGCAAATGGCGGCGCGAGATTTACACGTTAAGTATGCTGACTTTTCTGTGTTTCCGCTTTTTACTTGGCGTGTACCGCATATTACTAAAGAATTATTAACACCGAAAGAAGCCAGCCAAGGAATGCACGCTGGCGATGCAGAAACTAGTATTATGTTGGCGATTTTGCCAGATCAAGTCAGATTAGATAAAGTTGTAGCGGAATATCCCCCAGAACAACCAGAAGATAGTTTATTGAGTTGGGAAGGTAAGTTACCTGTGGCTTGGGTGACAAAAGATATTAGTAAAAGCGGTGTAATTGGTGATGCTACCACAGCTACTAAAGAAAAAGGCGATCGCATTTTAGAATCTGTCTCCGATGGTTGGGTAGCAGTGATCAAAGAAATTTACGCCTTTCGTCAACCCACTTAGAAGAGGCAAGGGAGCAGGGGTGTAGGGGAGACAAGGGAGGAGTAATGAGTAATGAGTAATGAGTAATGACTCAGCACTCATCACTCACCACCCACCACTCAAAACTCAGCACTCAGCACTTCAAATTCCGTAGGGACGAAAACTGCTGTATTTGCTAGTGTAGAGATAATGTCACAGCTAAGATGATGCAATCTAGCGCACAGCTAGCGGGCGATAAATCTTGATTAAAAATACCTAAGAGATAGCCACTATGACGGACTTTGATTCTCAAAACTACCGTTCTTATAGCCAAGACGATGTACAACGTATTTTACAGCTTGCGATCGCCCGGCAAGCTGATGACCAAGATAAAGAGTTCAGTTATGAGCAAATTTTAGAAATTGCCCAGGAATTAGAAATTTCTCCCGATACTCTAAAATTAGCAGAGAAAGACTGGCGATCGCAAAATCGTGAACTTCAACAAAGACAAGCATTTAATACCTACCGCCTCACGAGATTTAAGAAACGTTTAGGTAACTACACGATTGTTAATGCCTTTTTTCTCTTAGTTGATTTTATAGGTGGTGGCACTGTATCTTGGTCACTTTACCTATTGCTATTTTGTAGTTTAGCTTTGGGACTTGATGTTTGGAATACCTTTCTTGCTAAAGGTGAAGAGTATGAAATGGCTTTTCAAAGATGGAATCGCAAACATCAAATTAAACAAACCATTAATACATTTGTCAACAAGTGGTTTAAGGCTCTACAAATTTAGTAATTTGGTGATGGCATTTTTACAAAGTCCCTGGAAAGTAGGAAGAGGTTTAGCACAGTTTTATTAGTATAACTTTCAACTTTTCTAAAACTTTCTAAACCTTTCTAAACCTCTTATCCCTTAGTTCTATAGTTATTTTGACAACACTATATTACTACCATCTGCTTGCAGTTTCACCCAAGCAAAAAAGACTATTGCTAATAGTTGTGTAGTAGAAGCAAAGATAATCAGCGTAGTAATTGTATGGTCATACAACACACCCATTAAGGTACTACCTAAAAACCACGCCAAACCATAACCAGTGCTGAAAATACCATAGGCAGTGGCGCGTTTGTGCTTGGGAACCATACTGGCGATCGCAGCTTTTAAAACCGATTCCTGCGCGCCCATCCCAATACCCCAAAATGCTATCCCTAAAAGTGCTAGTTGAGTATTCCCTAAAAAGACTAAAGGCGCGAATAAAGATGACAAAACAGCCGCAATCATCAACACAAAAATTCCAATGCGGTCAAATAAATAGCCAAATATTAACGCCGCTACTGCATCGATTCCCATTGCAAAAGCATAAAACAAGGGTATAGTTTGCCCAGTCGCAATCCCTTGTTTTTGAAAGTGAAAAGCAATCAACGGAAAATCTGCATAACCAGCTGCAATAATCGCTACAGCACCCAAATAAATCCAAAAAATTTGCGGTAATTTTTCTTCTTGGCTAGTCTCTTCGGTTTCTTCCTCAAAATCGCTGGGATTGGGATAGATAAATTGTAAAATTCCTAACACAATCAATCCCAAAACCGCCGGTACAACCAACACTGTAAAACCGTTGCGGTATTCTCCCTGAAAATAAACCATTGCAGCTACCGCCAAAGGCCCCATGACAGCACCAGTTTGATCCATTGCTTCATGTAAACCAAAGCCGAAACCTCTACCAATTTGACTCACACCGTGGGAAAGTAGCGCGTCCCGTGGCGGAGTCCGAATTGCTTTACCAGTGCGTTCAGCCATCATCAAACCTGCGGCTACTTCCCACCTACCAGCTAAAGCTAACAGTGGTACAACGGCGGTATTCACAAAGTAACCCAAAGTTGTGATTCCCCAATACTTACCTGTTTGGTCACTCAAATAACCAATCACGAGCCGCAAGCCATAGCCAATCAACTCACCAAAACCAGCTACTAAGCCTACCACAGTACCGCTAGCTCCCAAAACTTCTAAATAAGCTCCGGTAATACTACGCGCTCCCTCATAGGTAGCATCAGCGCACAGGCTCACAAAGCCTAATAAAATTACAAACCTCAAAGCGGCTGCTTTCTGTGGCATACTCCAAAAAACCATAAATAGCTTTCATATTCAAGCATAGGATGCCAGAAAAGAAGCAGGGGTGCAGCAGGAAGTATGTCAAGATTGGATTGATTCACCGTTTTAAGGAGTGGAGAATAGAAAATACAATAACAGCATTACCCCTTACCCATTACTCTATGCTAGTCTCTCCCTCTAAACTTTACGAGCAGTTTATTGAGCAGGTAATTGGTTTAAGTCAAAAAAAAGACTTTTCATTAACTGCTTTAATCAGTAAATATGTGAGTATGAATTATCAACTGAAATTAGAGCAAATAGACAAGCTAAAAGCTTGGTTAGATGACTTTAGACCACTCGATCAAACCATGATCGCCGAACTGAAAAAGCTCTATGATGTCCGCTTTACTTATAACTCAAATGCCATTGAAGGGAATACTTTAACTCAAAGTGAAACCGAGTTAGTTTTAACAAAAGGAACTACAATTGGCGGTAAAACTCTTGATGAACATTTAGAGGTGATTGGACATAAGGAAGCGATAGATTATATTGAGAGTTTATCCCGAAAAAATACAGAAATTAATGAATGGGAAATTAAACAAATTCACAATCTGATTCTCAGGAAAATTAACCCTGATGAAGCAGGTTGCTATCGGAATTTGGATGTGATGGCGGCAGGAACAAACTATATTTATCCTCCCCATTATTTACTAGCTCAATTAATGGCAGATTTTGTCATCTGGCTCAATTCAGATCCTGCTTTAACACTCCATCCTGTAGAATATGCAACAATAGCCCATTATCGTTTTGTTTCTATCCATCCTTTTCGGGATGGTAATGGGAGAACAGCTAGATTATTAATGAATTTATTGTTAATTCGTGCAGGTTATCCCATTGTGGTAATTAACAATCACATTCGCAATGACTATATTAACGCTTTAGCTTATGGACAACAAAACCAAGATGATTTAAGTCGGCTTTTTGACTTGGTTTGTGATGCGGCTATCACTTCATTAGTGGAAACTTTAAGATTATTAGTAACTGCTAGTAGCAGTCGAGAGAAGGGGCAGATTTTTTATCAGGAAATTACCGATTTTATTGATAATTATTTGAAGTAAGTAGCCGTCATGAACTGGGTACACCAGAACGCATGAAAAAGGGATAATAAAAGGAGCATGGTGTTCTACAGAGTTCGTTCGTTCTTGGTGCGTAAAAGCCTGTTAAGTAGCCAGAACCAGATACCCGCAAGAACCAGTAACTGTTGCGCCTGTTAAAGAGGAAAGCACGTAAGTCAGATTATGACTCATGGGTATCAACAGGACACTGTGCCTTGTCGCCAAAATCAGGTGAGGTAGTTATGGAAGTAGTATATTCCCGTTGTGCAGGTCTGGATGTCCATAAAAAGACAGTAGTGGCTTGTGCAATCACACCCAAGTCGAGTGGTGGTTGTCACAAAGAAATCAAAACATTTGGAACAATGACCAGCGATCTACTACATTTGTCAGATTGGTTGATGGCAAGGGAATGTACTCACGTAGCGATGGAAAGTACGGGAGAGTATTGGCGGCCAGTATTTAATATCTTGGAGGCAAATTTTCAAGTATTACTGGTGAATGCTCACCACATCAAAAACGTACCTGGACGGAAAACTGATACCAAGGATGCTCAATGGATTGGAGAATTACTGATGCACGGACTGTTGCGTGCTAGTTTTATTCCACCGATAGAGCAAAGGGATTTGCGTGATTTGATTCGCCATCGGACAAACTTTATTCGTGAGCGAGCAACGTTAGTCAATCGAGTCCAAAAGGTGTTAGAAGGGGCTAATATCAAACTAGCGGCAGTGGTATCAGATGTCATGGGAGTATCAGCAAGAATGATACTGGATGCTATTGTCAAGGGAGAAACTAACCCACAACTGATGGCTGAACTGGCATCCAAGCGTTTAAAAGACAAACGCGAGCAACTCATACAAGCCCTGGATGGAAAAGTGCGACCGCATCAACGTTTTATTTTGGCAGAATTACTTTGTAACATCGATGCCATTGATGAGACAATTGAGCGATTTAACCAACAAATCAAGGAGTATTGTTCCCCTTTTGAACAAGCCGTGGAGTTGCTGGATACCATTCCCGGTGTTGCGCGTCCGACTGCTGAATTAATCGTGGGCGAAATTGGTACTGATATGAGCCGATTTCCCACAGCTGAACATTTGGCTGCTTGGGCTGGTGTTGCTCCGGGTAATTGTGAGAGTGCGGGTAAACGACTTTCCTCAAAGATTCGCAAAGGTAATAACAATCTCAGAGTGGGACTTGTGCAAGCGGCTCATGCCGCCACCAGAACCAAAGGTTATCTTGCGGCTCAGTATCATCGTATTGCCGCCAGACGCGGTAAGAAAAGAGCGATTATCGCTGTTGCACATTCGATTTTAAAAATCGCCTACTACTTAATTTTGCGTCAGGAAACTTATCAAGATTTGGGAGGTGATTATTTCGATAAACAAAAGCCTGAGGCGATAAAAAAACGATTAGTTAAACGTTTGCAAAAACTAGGATATGAAGTTTTACTGACTCAGCTAGAAACTGCATCGCCAACGCTTGCCTGATTGACATCACCTGTCTTGATTTGAGTTCGGATTGTCAAACACAGTCTGTACAGTCATTTTTTCTGCTTAATTTCAGCGCAAAGTATTTTCAAGTCAGAACGACTTGAAAAAACCAAACTATATTAAGCAATCTAAAAATAATAGGATTCAGTTCGTAGTAAGGACTTTAGTCCTTTTGTGTTCGCGTAGCATGTCATAGAGAGAACTTTAGTTCTCACTACAAGCCATAAATTTGCCACCCTTCACTGAAACAATAATATTGCTATCGCGGCAAAGTTATGGGTAAAGTCACACTAAGTTTTATATAGTAGTTTTTAATTTTTAATGGGGGTGGAGGGACTTGAACCCTCACGACCGTTTAAGGTCAACGGATTTTCATTCTCCCGCAGCTTTCGCTACTGCCTATTGGCTTTGAGAATTGGACTCTCCCTTTACCCTCGGCTTGACGTTAGGGTAGCTCCCGTCGAGTCTCTGCACCTTCCGAATAACTTAGAGTTCTCGGCTTGGCTCAGGATTGCCTTGTCTGTCAACAGATTTAGGTTTCCCTGAGTTTGAGAGCTGACACTTAAAGAATTTCTTCTCTAAGGCTCAATTCAGTTTAAGTCCGTAGCGTCTGCCATTCCGCCACACCCCCCCGTTTCTTTGGGAGTCGGTTATTTTTCTGAGGAAGCAAATAACCACTTATCTATTTCAGCATTAATTGCGTTTTTTGTCCAACAAAATAGAAAATTTTTTTCTTTTTTGGCAAAGCACGCTTTTTAGCTGCGAGTTGCTTGGGATACCTTGCAACCAGACTAGGTTAGCATCTTTAATCTTGTTGCACAAGACCTTTAATGTTTTACTAGCTTCGCTATTGTAGCATTATCTCAAAATTTTGATCAGCAATAATCAGGAATTTTTGCGGGAGTCATTTAAAAGCCCAATAGTCAGAGTTTATTTAGCCCCAAGGTTCAGCCTATGATGTAAATACAGATCCACCAAACAAAGAGTTTATGATTGTACCCTTGCTGTATCTGGTTTTGGCCGGAGCTTACTTGTTAGTTGTCCCCGTAGCTTTAATGATCTACTTAAATCTACGCTGGTATGTGGCTAGCTCCATTGAGCGCACTTTGATGTATTTTATGGTGTTTTTATTCTTCCCAGGACTACTAGTTTTATCCCCATTTGTAAATCTGCGCCCCAAGCCACGCAAGATTGAAGCTTAAAGGGCAGGGAAGAGGCAGGGGGGCAGGGGCGAAAATTAACCCAATCCCCAATCCCCAGTCCCCAATCCCCAGTCCCCAGTCCCCAACTTGTTAACAAGACTATTGGTAGGTCATAAATCTCATGCGACGTATTGATGCGATTGGAATTGGCTTTGGTATATTCATTGCTGGCGGCTTGGCGTATCTAGGATTACAACTATTTGGGTTAGATGGCCAACAGGCAGGTATATGGAGTCAAGCTTTGCTAGTCATAGGGTTGATGGGCTGGTTAGCTACCTACATCTTGCGTGCTGTGGGTAATAAAATGACCTACCATCAACAAAGGGAACAGTACGAAACAGCTTTTCTCCAACAGCGTTTAGATGAACTTTCTCCTGAAGAATTAGCAAGAATTCAGGCGGAGATTGAACAAGAAGATCAGTCTCAGGTGTAAAGTGGTCAATAGTCAAAAGTCAAAAGTCTATAGTGCATACCTGAAAACTATCGACCAATGACTAATGACTAATGACTAATAACCAATGACTAATGACTATCGACTAATGACCGTTATTACCGATCGCTTTCAAACCCTCAAACGGAATCAAGAGTGCGCTCTGATTCCGTTTATTACTGCCGGTGATCCCGATTTAGCCACCACAGCCGAAGCTTTAAAGGTTCTGGATGCTCACGGTGCTGATTTTATTGAATTAGGTGTTCCCTATTCTGATCCTCTGGCTGATGGCCCTGTGATTCAAGCGGCTGCTACTCGTGCTTTACAACGGGGGACGACTTTGGAAGCTGTGCTAGAAATGCTCCAAGCCACTACTCCCAGTCTGCAAGCACCAATTATTTTATTTACTTATTACAACCCGATTCTGCATCGAGGAATCGATAAATTTTTAGAACAAATTGCGGCGGCTGGGGTGTCCGGTTTGGTAGTTCCTGATTTGCCCCTAGAAGAAGCCGACGGGCTTTTACAGCCAGCTAGTGAGAAAGGGATTGATTTAACTCTATTAATTGCCCCTACTAGTTCCGCCGAAAGAATTGCCGCCATTTCTCAAGCTTCCCAAGGGTTTATCTATTTAGTGAGTGTTACCGGTGTCACGGGGATGCGATCGCAAATGGAAAGCCGTGTGTCTGATTTATTACAAAAAATTCGCCAATTCACAGATAAACCCATCGGTGTAGGCTTTGGCATCGCTCAACCAGAACAAGCAACGCAGGTAAAAGCCTGGGGAGCAGATGCAGCCATTGTGGGCAGTGCCTTTGTGAAACGGTTAGCCGAAGGTACACCAGCACAAGGACTCAGTGCGATCGCCGAATTTTGTCAAAATCTTAAAACAGCCATCACCATATCTTGATGAGCAAGATACACTAGATTAAAAAGTATGACAAGGAAGTTTTTTTTACCCAGCTATAGTGGACAATTCCATATTTATGGTCTTGAATATTAACATCACAATACTGGGCTGTAAAAAAAACAAATGATACAGTCATCTACGATTTGGGTATTATGTGAAATTAAGTAGGCTTAACAGATTATGAGTGTGTGTGTGAGTCAGTTAGAGATTAAAAATATTTACATCGCAGGTGAGGTTAAAGGGCGATGAGTGAGAGTATGGCATTTATTGGCGGTGTCGCTGTAGCTGGACTGGCCGCTCTTTTATTACTGAGGGGGACAAGTGCTTCCCTACAGCCTAATTTCGCTGTTAGTCCTCAAATTCCGTCCACTGTGGTAGCACCCCAAATCCAGCCCCCAACTTATTATCCTCCTTACGGGCAAACACAATACCCTAATAGTCAGCCCCCCACCGCGCCTAACGCCGAACAAAGAATAGAATTAGAACGGCTAAAAATGGATTTGGAACGCCTCAAAACTGACAACGAGCAATTGAGAGCGCAAAATCAACAACTCCAATTCCAATTCCAAAACTACAACAATCAACAATTGCAATTAGCACAGCAAAATAGTCAAAAGCTGGCAACAGCAGCATTCCAAGCAGACACACCTTGGTGGTCTTCACCTATAGTCTGGGCAGTTGGCGGTGCTACTATCACCATTGGTGGCGGTATTGTTGTTGCTGGTGTATTATCTTTATTCTCCTCAAAGCAAAATTCTACTCGCACCGTTCAAGTAATTCACCCCTACCACGGCCCTACACAGCCTTTAGTTCCTGTGCGGCGTGCAGAATTTCTACCCCCTGGTGGTGTGGATGCTAGACGCATTGAAACTCACGAATATGACGAAATGAGGTAATTAAAAAGGTAAAAGGCAAAAGGCAAAAGGTAAAAGGCAAAAGATATATCTTTTGACTTTTACTTTTTGACATATTTAAGCCCCTCTCCGTGTCGGAGAGGGGTTTGGGGAGAGGTAATAGAACTCGCATTAACTTACTAAAATTTAGAGATTTAAGTCCCAGTCACAACACTTAATTGTGTTAGCGTAGCGGGACATTAGTCCATTGCGAATTGCGAATTGCGAATTGCGAATTGCGAATTGGTTCAATATCCATTTTGCGGCAATCTTTCGGGACTGATAATATCTGAATCTGTCGATTGTTCACTCTCGGAGGTTTCTGGCTGGGAGTGATTTTCGCTGTCTTGATTTTTGGTGTGGGAAGTAACTTGTTTCTCCAGGTTTTCGGCAGCTTGTTTAAATGCTGGTTCTAATTTATCTCGCCAGTATTTAATGTTGGGTAATTTTTCAGGATGCTTTTGATAGTCTAAAACCTTATTCCACTGACCATCATCTAAAGCTTGATTGATATCTTTAAAGAGTGCATCCGCTTTTTCCCAATCTTGTTGCCATTGTTGAATCATGGCGGTTGTTTCTTTAATGCCAGCAGAGGCACTATCAGGAACGGATCTAAGTATAGCGATCGCACCTAGTAAATCACCTGAATCATACTTTTGTCTAGCTTTGGCGATAATTTTGGCAGGATCTTCTTGAGACTTGGCAGGGGTAGGAGTGGCGGAAACTATTGGTTGGAGTGATGGGGTAATTATCTCTGGAGATTTTTCTTTGGGTTGAGGTACTGGTTTACTAGCAATAAATTGATTATCAGTGAATGTCTGAATGGCAATACCTTTATTACGCAGACAAGTAGTCCATTCCTGATTATTGATAATCACATCTGAGTGCGCCCAAGCCAAACGCCGGGAATTAAATTTAATTTCCACCCAACCCCGCTTAGTGCGTCTACCAGTCACCTCAAACTTGCTATTTTCGCCAATTGTTTGTAAGACATTATCGGAATTAATCGAACTCGGTTCAGAACGGATATTAGAATTACCCGCTACCACCGCTAGACATTTATTGGCAGTTGTCGCATCATTCCCTAAGAAATTAGAGGCAAAGTTTTTCACGTTGGGATAGACATTAGCCACCACAGCCGCCGCACCACCGGCTAAAAACAAGCCAATTAATAATGGCCAAGGGTCAGATTTGGGGGATTTAGGAGGCAATGGTTGAGGTTTAATTGGGTTAGCTGGCGCAACCGCTACAGTTTTTTGTCGAGTTATCTGAGATGGTAGTGTAGTAGGTTGGTAGTGAGAACTATTAATAGATTTTTCCGCCTTAGCTGATACAGCCACAGGCAAAGGGTTAGCAGCATCTTTACAAGCTTGCAAGGCTTCTGTAGCGGTTTGATAACGGTCTTTGAAGTGATAACGCACCATCTTAGTTAACACTTGGGCCAGACGAGAGTTGACTTTGACTAAATGCAGCCAGATGATTTCCCCTGTGTTGGGGTCTTCTTGCAGTTCGGCGGCTGGTAGTCCTGTTAAAGCTTGAATGGCGATAATACCGAGAGAATAAATATCACTATTCGGTCGGGGTTTACCTTGTCCCTGTTCTGTGGGCATATAACCAGGAGTACCAATAGCGACTGTCGCAGTGGGTTGTCCCCCAACTGTCACCATTGATGTGCGTAATTGCTTAACTGCACCAAAGTCTACTAAAACCAACTTATGATCTGAGGTACGGCGAATAATATTATCAGGTTTAATATCGCGGTGAATCACCCCTTGCTGGTGAACAAACTCCAGAATACTCAACGCATCCTGCAAAAATTGCATCGCCTGGCTTTCACTCCAACGCTTACCAGGGATGAGTTCTTCCGTGAGGGTATGACCTTCAATATATTCTTGGACTAAATAGAATTCTTGATTTTCATCAAAATAAGCCAATAACCGAGGAATTTGGTCATGATGACCCAGCCTTTCTAAAGTTTCTGCTTCACTGTTAAACAGACGCTTGGCTGTCTCAAAAATTTTGGGGTCAGAACTAGTGGGTTTGAGGTGCTTCACAACGCATATGGGATTTCCAGGCCTGCGGGTATCTTGGGCTATGTAGGTTTGACCAAAGCCTCCCACAGCTAAGACGCGAACGACTTGGTAACGATGGTCTAGTAGCTTGCCTATCATAAAATCCCTCCCCACAGTTATCACCTAGATTTTCCCGATGGTAATTAATATCTCCAAATTTTTGGCAGTGAAATCCGCTATCTTGATAAAAGATTTGAACTCCATACGCAATTCTTTTAATAAATACAGACTGTAAATTTTCCTTTTAGTGCCTTCGTTAATTACCAATGCCACCTAGAATAACAGACCAAAATACATGGCAGCAGGCCGAACTGCTGATGCAGCCTGCTTTCATTCGCGTCATTGATAATCTTCGCAAACAGTTAGAAGAATCTGCTTGGAAGGGAACTTACCAAGATGTGCTGATTTGGCCAGCTAACGTCACTGATGAGACTAAAGCTTTGGTGACACAGTTATTGCAAGAGATGGAAGATGCAACTTTAGAACAAGCAGAAGCCATCAGAGAAAGACTTGCGAGATTGCCAATGCCCCATCCAGGATATCACTTATGTTTGCAACGTCAAGACCAAAATGTCAGTATTGATTTGTGGGAATTGTGCTATCAAGTATGTTTTATAAATTACCATCCAGAAAGTGAAAATGTTGATATTGACACTAGTTTAATTGATGAATTTGGGGAAGTAGATTGGCAACATTTAGAAGATAAAACTAAGAATTTAGTTGAACAGGTGTTTGCTAATTTACCTGAATGATACCAATTTTGGATTTTGGATTTTGGATTTTGAATTACAAAGCCTAGATTCTTAGCCTATTCCAGAACCTCGAAACAATACTACCTATCCCAATTTGGGATGATTCTGTGCTAATTACATGCAAATGTCCTCAGAATATGATTCTGGGGCTACATCAATAAACTCTGTTTTGGTAAAAAATGAAGTAGGCGATCGCTATTTTTAGAGTATTTGAGTCTTCATGTCAGAAAAAACTATTCTAGGTTTTTTTCACCATTTGTAACGCTGCTTCATAGCTAGGCTCACAGTCTTCACGATAACATTCATAATGTGCCTCAAAATCGTCTTCTCCTGTAAAACAATGATAATTCATCCCCACTACCCAGCAGGGGCGAATCTCTAAAGCTTTGGCGAGTAGTTCATGGCGTGTCATGGAATCATACTTCTCTACAGGTTCACCAAGAATTGTTTTTACTTGGGCGATCGCATATTCTTTACCAAAAGCACTGCATAGTTTTTCCGCAGAGTTTTTGGCAGTTTTATCAGTTAATGATACCTTGATTTTATTGTGTGAATAGTTATCAGTTATATACTCATCTAACAGATAGCCGTTTTGGGAAAGATGATACCAAAATGTAATGCCGTCAATAACATAAATAGCCAAAATAGAACAGTTAAATTTTCTAGACAGATGAGAGCATAAACAAGCCATAATAGCTTGCTGGGGAGATAAATATCTTTTGTATAAGGATGAGAAATTATATTCTTGTTGGATATATTTCGGTAATTTATTGAGATAACCGATTGATGCTAAATCATATAAAACAGTGTACTCATTGACTGTAGGCGAAACGTAAGCATCAAATTTAATATTAGATAGGTAATTAACTAATTCATCTTGGGAAACTCCCTGTAGCATGATGTTGGAATAACGTATTCCCATAGTTGGTTTACATTGATGATTTTTTTGCCGCTATGATACATTATGTTTATGTTTTACTGTAGTTATTGATTTGTCTATAGCCTTTCCTAGTCTGCTGAGGTACAAATTTATCTGCGTCTATCTGCGTCCATCTGCGTTTAATTACTCTTGTCTGTACCTCACCGGAGTAAGAAAAGCCATATCAGATTTACAAACTTTCAAATTCTTCAACACTTATTCCGGCTTGACGCAAAATACTACCTAATGTACCAATAGTGACTTCTCGATGGCGAGGCACAATAGCACTACGAGTTCCTTCATCCGTTGATTTGATAAACTTGACGTGGCTACCTTTTTGGCTGGCTTCCTCAAAGCCAGCAGCTTCTAATTTACGCTTCACTTCACGATAAGGTAAGGGCTTAAGCGACACCCATTTCCACCTGAATAGTTTTAATTTGAGGAGTAATGGTAGCAACTGGTGGCTCAAAATGCAGTGATAAAGCTTCCTCTAAATTAGACAAGGCCTCAGCTTCAGTTTCGCCTTGGCTAGCAATATCAATTTCCAAGCACTGTGCCACAAACCAGTTACCTTCTTGCCATACACTTGCAGTAAAGGTTTGTTTCATAAGTTTTGTTTGCACTTTTTCTTTGATTATATGTCTGGAACAATTTAAAGGTGCATTGAAGCCGTTAACCAGGATTTGCTAAAATCACCAATGCGAAAACATTGAAACAGGGCAACTCTTGACTACTATGCCAACATCTGCACTTGACGGTAAAGACGCAGCCGCTATCCAAGCCGCAACCGCAGGGGTTGCTGTATGCGATCGCTCTTCTTGGGGACGCATCCGTGTTTCTGACGATGACCGTATCAGGTTTTTACACAATCAAAGTACGAACGATTTCCAAAGTCTCAAGCCAGGACAAGGCTGTGATACGGTGATGGTGACATCCACAGCCCGCACGATAGATTTAGTCAGTGCTTATGTGTTGGATGATGCAGTGTTGCTTTTGGTATCGCCTAACCGTCGTGAATTTTTAATGCAATGGTTAGATCGTTATATCTTCTTTGCAGATAAGGTGCAATTAGCTGATGTGACGGAAGAAACTGCAACTTTTAGTCTCATTGGCGCAGGAAGTGACGCGGTAGTTGAAAAACTTGGTGCTGGGGCAATTATCGGTCAACTCCACGGCAATCACATAACAGTGGATGACAGTATCATCGTTGCAGTTGGTAGTGGTTTAGCGTCCCCTGGTTACACAGTAGTTTTGCCTGCTTCCATCAAAGAGAAAGTATGGCAGCAAATTTTAGACTCAGGGGCGGTAGAATTAAGCGATCGCGGTTGGGAACATTTACGCATCATCCAAGGCAGACCAGCCCCAGACACAGAACTCACAGATGATTTTAATCCCTTAGAAGTCGGTCTATGGCAGACCATTTCCTTTAATAAAGGTTGCTATATCGGTCAAGAAACCATTGCCCGGTTAAATACATATAAAGGTGTCAAACAATATCTCTGGGGAATTAAACTTAATAGTCCAGCCGCAGTAGGTGAAACTATTACCATTGGTGATGAGAAAATCGGTAAACTCACCAGTTATACCGAAACACCTGATGGTTATTTCGGACTAGGTTACGTGAAAAGCAAAGCCGGTGGTGTAGGGTTAAAAGTACAAGTAGGCAATACCGAAGGCGAAATCGTCGCCATCCCCTTTGTGTCTCACGAATATCCATAAGAGGGAACAGAGGAGGCAGAGGGAGACAAGGTAGACAAGGTAGACAAGGTAGAAGAAACAATTCCCAATCCTCAATCCCCAATTCCCAATCCTCAATCCCCAATCCCCAGTCCCCAGTCCCCAGTCCCCCATGACATCTATTCAAGCTTTACCAAAAGAAGTCGTACATCTAATTACCGCAGGTGAGGTAATTGATTCTTTTGCGTCTGTTGTGCGGGAATTGGTGGAAAATGCTTTAGATGCGGGTGCAAATAGAATTGTGATTGCGCTTTGGCCACAGCAGTGGCGTATCCGTGTCACAGATAATGGTTGCGGCATGGATTTAGATGATTTGCAACAAGCAGCAACATCTCACAGCACCAGTAAAATCCACTCTAGTGATGACTTGTGGAAAATTAACAGTCTGGGATTTCGGGGAGAAGCATTACACAGTTTAACGACATTGGCAGATTTGGAGATTTTTAGCCGTTCTAGCAATGGGAACGTGGGATGGCGGGTGGTTTATGGGGAAGGGGGGAAAGCAATTCAAGTTGAGGCAACAGCGATCGCTCCTGGTACAGTAGTCACAGTCTCGAATTTATTTGCTAATTGTGCAGCACGTCGTCATGGTTTACCCTCCACAGCACAGCAAATGAAAGCTGTACAAGCCACAATCTACAACATTGCCCTTTGTCATCCCCAAGTTACTTGGCAAGTTTGGCAAGATGACCGCCAATGGTTTACCATCTCCCCAGCCGCTACCGTCGGACAACTCATACCGCAACTCCTACCCCAAGTCCGACAAGGCGACTTACAAGAATTAAGACTAGAAATCCCCAGCCCAGAACAGTCAATTGTCAACAGTCAACAGTCAACAGTTACCTTAGTAGTAGGCTTACCCGATAGATGTCACCGCCATCGTCCCGACTGGGTGAGAGTGGCGATGAATGGACGGATGGTAAAATCACCGGAATTAGAACAGGCAATTCTAGGAGCATTTCATCGTACATTACCACGCGATCGCTATCCGATTTGTTTTCTCCATCTGGTGATTTCCCCAGACCAAATCAACTGGAATCGTAACCCCGCCAAAACTGAAATTTACCTCAACGAGTTAACCTATTGGCAAGAACAAATCACCCAAGCCATTAACCAAGCACTGCGTCTAAGTTCCGCCAACATCAAAGAATCAGTCCACACCACCAGAGTCAGCCAACTCATTAAAGCCGCAGAAGAAAAAGGTAATTACAATCTCAATCCCAGTCCCCAGTCCCCAATCCCCAATCCCCAATCCCCAGTCCCCAGTCCCCATTTCCTCAAAGCGATCGCCCAAGTCAGCAATACCTACATCGTGGCTGAACATCCTGGCGGAATGTGGTTAGTAGAACAACACATAGCCCATGAGCGAGTATTGTACGAACAATTGTGTGATAATTGGCAACTGACTCCAGTAGAAACACCAATCATTCTTTATCAATTATCACCCGCCCAAGTCAGTCAACTACAACGCATCGGTTTCGATATCGAACCCTTTGGCGAACAACTTTGGGCAGTACGTAACCTTCCTGCTATGTTACAAAAACGTGAAGATTGTGCAGAGGCAATTCTAGAACTCAGTTGGGGCGGCGATTTACAAACAGCCCAGGTGTCCGTCGCCTGTCGCAGTGCCATCCGCAACGGCACACCAATGAGTTTACCAGAAATGCAGCAGTTACTAGACAATTGGCAACGCACCCGTAACCCCCGCACCTGTCCCCACGGTCGCCCAATTTACTTATCATTAGATGAATCAGCCTTATCCCGATTTTTCCGTCGTCACTGGGTAATTGGCAAGAGTCACGGTATTTAATAACTCCCAACAAAAAAGCATCGCTTGGGGCGCAGGGGAGGCAGGGGTGCAGGGGGCAGGGGGCAGAGGGAGAAAAACTAATGACTAATGACTAATGACTAATGACTAATGACTATTGACCATTGACCATTGACCAGTTCGGTAAACCTCATCTCTGAAATTGTATTTAGTCTTGACCATCACTTATCTATCATGAGGAAAAACCACTTTTATTGTTGAGTACGGTAAACGATAAAACAAAAGCTAGAAAGTATCCTTTAAAATTAAAACAGAAAAGATATATGAGGAGTCATCAGAATGCAAGCAACATACGATTCTGATAAACGTAAATTACTATCGTCTCTATGTCATGGGGCAATTTTTTTTAGTACCATCCTATTTTCCATCGGTGTTCCCTTTGTAATTAACTTAATTTCCGATGACCCAGTAGTGAAAAGTAATGCCAAAGAATCAATGAATTTTCACTTAAATGTGTGGTTTTGGGCAACAGTTATAGGTGTACCTTTAGGGTTACTATCTTGGCTTACCTTTGGCATAGGCGGAATTATATTTTTCCCCGTGGTAGCTTTCGGTTTTGCTTTGCATTGGGGATTGACTATTTGGGCTTTATTTCACTGTTTAACTCAGCCTGATGAACCTTTCCGTTATCCATTCATTTTTCGAGTATTATAATTAGGTTGATTCACCCTCAAAGTATGTACTTAAGTCTATCAAAGAGAAATATTGTCTCTAAAAATAGCATCATACTAGACTAGTTTTCAGCAATTTCCGACATTGTTTTTGTATAAGCATCGTAGGCACTTTGTCCAAAACACACAAAAAACACCTTTTCTAACTCCCTATGATGCTTTAAAAATTCTTGAACAGTCAAAATGGCAATTCTACAAGCACGTTCTACAGGAAATCTATATACACCCGTACTAATAGCTGGAAAAGCGATAGTTTTAATTTGATACTGTGCTGCCAAAGCTAAACTATTGTCATAACATTTTGCTAGTAATTCATCTTCTTTTTGATGACCACCTTGCCAAATAGGGCCGACAGTATGAATAACCCATTTAGCAGGAAGATTATAGCCTTTAGTAATTTTTGCTTCACCAGTTTTACAGCCTCCTAGCTGACTACATTCTGCTAACATTTCTTTGCCCGCCGCACGATGAATTGCTCCATCAACCCCACCACCACCTAATAAAGAACTATTCGCAGCATTCACAATTGCGTCTACTGGTAATTGAGTAATATCACCTTGAATAATCTCTATTCTCTGCATAATATTTAAACTTCTATATAATAATTAATTTTTGACAAGTAGGACTAGGCACGAATAGCAAAAAATAGGCAACCTTACAAGCTGCTATTAATTTTGAATTTTATTTGTCAGAGATAGTAGCCGCATTTAATTTAAATTATCGTTCCATACTATAATTTTAAGCTAAGTATTGTATAATAATTTATAAAAATTAAAAAAATAGATAGAACATTTCTTGTCATTACATTTAAATCAAATGCTATTAAATATTAACTTGTAACACAACTCCGTTAGGTATCTTTATAAGCTAGAAGTTCTGACTTTTTGGCTACTTTTACTTTTAACCTTATACCGAAAAGATTATGGAAAATAGCCTGTATATTCGCACTAGTTTAAGTATTGGGTTGTGTGCAATGGGGCTGCTTTTCGCCTCCCAGTCAAAATATCTGGCAAATATGAGCTTTGACAAAGCTGTAGATGATCAAACAACAATCGAGCAGTCAGCATATCCTCAAGTAAAATTAGATTTTCTAAAACCTTCCAAAAAGAATGTCCGTCTAGTGTTAAAAAGAAGGATGCGTCAATTGTATGTATATAAGGGCAATAATTTAAAAGCTCGCTATCCAGTAGCCGTTGGTAGAGCAGGGTTAGAAACACCTATAGGGAAGTTCAAAGTTATTGAGATGTTAAAAAATCCAGATTGGACAAATCCTAAAACTGGAAGATTAGTCCCTCCTGGTAAAGACAACCCTTTAGGAGATAGATGGATCGCATTTTGGAACGTTAACAGAGAATATATCGGATTTCACGGCACTCCTGATAGAACATCTGTAGGAAAAGCAATTTCTGCTGGTTGTGTTCGTTTGTATAACGAGGATGTTCGTGAACTATATGAAATGGTCAAAATTGGCACCCCAGTTATAGTAGAACACTAAATTCAGGGACTTCCATAAAATAAATGATTTCAGGAATAAGAGCCAATTTCCTTCTACTGCTCTATCGATATCTTTTCCTTGGAAGTCCCTGGTATTTATAACTGAAATCACGAAACAAATCCAAATCCTGGATTTCTAAATTTTGAATTTTGTAGCTTGCTTCTCTTACGAGACGCTACCGCGTAGCTTGCTTCTCCGTAGGAGTACCCGATAGGGTATTTTGAATTTTGAATTGGTATTACCCCCTTCTAATTGGGAAGTTTTGATTTACTGGAGGTCTTGTTGGAGATGATTTTATTGGTCTTCTGACACTTCTTGTCTGAATAATTTTCCTCTCCGATGTAGATGTTAATGACCGATTTCGTGGTGTAGATTCTCGTCTAGAAATTTCTCTTCCGCGTCTTCTCACTTGTGTTGTAGATTCTCTTCTTGTAGACCTACCTGGACGGAAAGCAAGTTGGTCGCTTTTTGGTCTGCGTTCTGACTCCCGTATTGCACTTCCAGCCACAGGCGGTTCACTAGATGTATTTTTATTTGATTCTATGGCCAGGCCTGCAACTGGAATTACCTCTTGAGCCAGTGAAGTTTGTGCTGAAAGACAACTCAGGCTCATAACAATAATTACACCAGTGGTAAAAATTATTGATTTCATCTTCTTTAATAACCCTTGATTGCTCTTTTCATTTCAGTGGTATATCATCCTAATACCACACTAAATCAATTAGATGTGTCTTGAGATTATCGATAGTTATTATTAAATTGTTTACAAGATAAATTATCACTTCCTTCTAACTTATCTTCACGCCAAGACCCATCTTGCTCTGTCTTATCTCTAAAAACATATACTCCCCTACCTTGACATTTATTATTTACAAAGTTACCTATATATTCATTTTGATTCCTCAGTTTCAGCCTACCCAAGCCTTGAAACTTATCCTCTTGAAATTGACCTAAATAATAATGAATATTACTTTCTACAGGGTATGATAGTCTGCCACATCCATGACGCTTATTATTCTTAAAATCTCCATAATATTGAAAATCACTTTGTTTAAAAATCATCAATCCTCTACCATTAGCTTCTTTTGTTTTGGGATTGATATCCCCATAGTATTTATAGGTGCTGTTTTCCCAAGTAGGTTTTCCTTTAACTTGAGGAGGTGATGATAATTGTTGGTCTTGATCACAAGGTAGCTGAGAAAACTCTGAGGAAGTTGTCTGTCTTGTAGGTATTGGTATTGTTGTTGGGTCGGAAGTTGGTGTTGTATTTGGTGTGGTTGGAGAAGTTGGTGCAGTGTTTGGATCAGGATTTGTTGGGGATGTTTGCTGCCCAAGTATTTTTTGTGCAGAAAGAAAAGATAGACTGGTCACAACAAACAAACAAGACAAAGTAAAGAGAGGTTTTAATGTCATAAAAACCCTTTATTTTTTGATGTAAGGTATATATGTTGTAACTTTACTATTAAATGTCATAATTTTATGCTGACTAATAATAAAGAAAAATATATTTTTGAAAATTAAATTTAAAAATCCTGTTTTCTTGACTGAGTATTAACATATTTTCAAATATTAAATGAATTATGTAAACATTAAAAAAATTAATAAATATTCAAAAAAGCTAAATTTAAAATAATAGGTACAGAAGATTGTTTACATGATAAACTCTTGTTTCCTTCTAATTTATCTTCATACCAAGAGCCGGATTTCTCTGTCTTATCCCTAAAGACATATACGCCCATACCTTGACATTTATTATTTACAAAGCTGCCTATATATTCATTTTGGTTTTTCAGCTTTAGCCTGCCCAATCCTTGAAATGTATCTTCTTGAAATTGACCCAAATAATAATTAATATCGCTGGTTAATGGATATGATAATCTGCCACATCCATGACGCTTATTATTCTTAAAATCTCCATAATATTGAAAACCATTCTTTTTAAAAACCATCAGACCTCTACCATTAGCTTCTTTTGTCTTGGGATTGATATCTCCATAGTATTTATAGGTGCTGTTTTCCCAAGCAGGCTTGCCTTCAGCTATGGGGGGTGAGAATAATTGTTGGTCTTGATCACAAGGCAGTTGAGGTAACTTTTCGACGGTATTGGTTGGCGATTCTGCAATTATTGGTGGTGAGCTTGGAGGATTTTGCGGGTGATCGTTTTGATTATTACTATTTACTAAATATCTAGAAAATACAAATCCTAATAATACTAATATACTTGTTAGCATTACTTTCCAGTTCAATAGCGACTGCCAACTTACCAGATTAATATTTTGTAATGAAAATTTCGGTTTTAACGAATTAAGAGCTTGCAGTGCTTCACTTGCTGTTTGATATCTTTGGCTAAAGTTGTAACGTACCATTTTAGTTAAAACATCCGCTAGTTCCTTACTAACATTTGCTTCATTTCGCCAAATAATTTCTCCATTGTGGGGATCTTCTTGAAAATCGTGCGGTGATTTCCCTGTTAAAGCTTGAATACCAATTACTCCCACTGCATAGATATCACTACATAGTTTTGGTTTAGAATTAGCTTGTTCATTTGGCATATAACCACTAGAGCCGATGGCAATAGTGGAGGTCACTTGTCCTTGAGTGTTTGCAGCTAATCCCTTAATTTCTTTGACTGCACCAAAGTCAATCAATATAATCTTGTGATCACTACTACGACGCATCAGATTTTGAGGTTTAATATCACGATGGATAATGTTTTCTTGATGAACCACCATCAAAACTTGTAGAATTTCTTGTAAAAGCTTGATAACCTCACCTTCACCCCATTTCATCCCAGGTATAATTTCGACGGTTAAATCACATCCTTCTATTAGTTCCTGCACAAGATAAAATTCGCCATTCTCTTCAAAATGAGCTAATAATTTAGGTATTTGATTGCTCAGGTTTCCTAGATGATATAAAGTTCTTGCTTCACTCTCGAATAGTCGCCTTGCGACTAACATGACTTCTTGCTCAGATGTTTTAGGCTTTAGCTGTTTGACAACACATTTGGGGTGGTTGGGTAAATCTATGTCTTCTGCTATATAAGTGTCGCCAAAAGAGCCACTACCAAGAAATTGTAAGATTCTATAGCGTTTACGAATGACTGTGTTGATGAGTTTGTGTGCATCCATATTTAATTTTGCTACTTTTATGGCTATTGACTCTAGAATATTATCTTTGGTTTACTATATATTTTTTTGCCGGAGCGAACCAAATCTATTTAATCAATTAGAACGCAATAACGATAGAATTATCTGAGAAAGATGGTTGCAGATTAAGTATATTGGTGTTGTCTAGATAAAAGTGATATTATTTAAATAATTGTCATAAATAACAAAATACTTTTTTGTCACGATTTTGTCAATTAATCACGATTTTGGGGATGAAAACGTAAAGATACAGGATTTTATCTCAAGCATTAATTTTTGGCATAAAAAGAATATTATGAGCTTAGAGGAAATCAAGTATTTAAGGAATGAAACTAAAAAATATTACTACATTCTTCCTTGGAGAGTATCAACTGTATTCTCTGTACGTTTGTATTCTTTACTCACACAAGCAATATTAGAAGCATCCGATTTGCTTACTGAACATACTTATATATGCAGGAAAATGTCAGAATTTTTGAGCAAAATTATGTAGGGGTTTAGCATTGCTAAACCCCTACATTAACAGATTGATTCACTAGTAGATGAATCACGGATAGAGTTAATAGTCGAGAAAGCAGCAATAAAAACTTTGCAAACATGGCTGCTTCTTTTGGCAATCTATGTATGACTGGCTGTTTTTTTTACAGTAGCGAGGATAACGGGTCTTGTTTCTTTAACGTATCATACAGCTTTGCAGCAGATATAAATCAAGCGATCGCACTTTACGCAACAGCTCAACTGGCATTTTGTGCTTCTTCAGTTGCTAAAGAGCGAATTAGCTCCCGAACTACGTCTGTAGCTGGTCTTCCAGTCTTGGAACAGTATGTCTCTAACTTTTCTACCTCACCTGATGTCAGGTTGATTGTCAGTCGTTTCACAGCCCATTTCTTATTCATAATTGAACAACCTATGTTTGATATACTCCTCTACTATCAATCATCTAAACTGTTATCACCACGATAAATATAACGAGATTAATATCAATTTGCTGTAAAGAAAAAATGATAAATTTCAAAAATTTATATTGGGAAAAATTGGTACTCAAACTGCTTACCAAATTATCGAGAAAGTTACTGAAATATGAAGCATTACAGTTAGAGTTGATGATCATACCCAAAAATTCCCAAAACCTCTATCACCACTTTTTGATACAGTGATCCTTTGTCGAACACTGGCATTCTTATGTTCCAGATATCGCTCCCCCAAGCACTATCCCAAGACTTACCTGTGACTGCGCTTGCACCCATGCAAGATGTGACTAACCTTTGGTTTATGAAGGTCATTGCTCACTACGGCAGCCCTGACTACTTTTTCACCGAATATTTTCGTGTAAATGAAACTTCTCGCCTCAATCCCAGCATTTTGGCAGCCGTCACCGAAAATGATACAGGTCGCCCTGTTTTTGCTCAAATGATTGGGGAGAGCATTCCCCACTTAGTCAGAACTGCCAAGGAACTATGTAGTCACAATGTCGCTGGAGTTGACTTGAATATGGGTTGTCCAGCACCCAGGGTCTATCGCAAACAAGTCGGGGGTGGATTGTTGCTCACTCCTGATAAAGTAGATCGAATTTTGGGAGAACTGCGACAGGTTGTCAATGATCGGCCTTTAACAGTCAAGATGCGCTTAGGCTTTGAAAATACTGATACTTTTTACACCATCCTCAATCTGATCAATCGTCACAGTATTGATTTATTAAGTTTGCATGGCCGCACAGTTGCCGATAGGTATCACGGGTCAGTGAAATATGATTTGATTGCCGAAGCTGTCAACTGCGTGAATTGTCCTGTGTTGGCTAACGGCAATATTGACTCAGCCGCCACTGCTTTGTCGGTGCTGGCGCAAACAGGTGCGGCTGGGGTAATGGTAGGACGCTGGGCAATCGGCAATCCTTGGATTTTTCATCAAATTCGTCAAGCTTTGCGTGGCGAGACGATCAAACCTGTTCCTTTAATAGAGGTACGCGGCTATATTGAGCGTTTATGGCAAACCCCTGCCGCCCCCAATATCCCTGAACGAGCGCGCGTAGGCTACCTGAAAATGTTTCTTAACTATATTGCCCTCAGTGTGGATGCTGAAGGTCATTTCCTGCAACTGATGCGGCAAGCCTCCTCTGAAGTAGAACTGTTTAAAGTTTGCGATCGCTTTTTACTTACCGATTTGGCGGAAACTCTAGCCTTAGCACCCTACAGTGGTACATGACAATTGTTTTACCTAATCCAAAATCCAAAACTGCCCGATGGGGGACAAAACTATAGTTGTTTTGTACTAGTTACACGTAGTAGCGATCGCGTTACGATATTGTCACAGTCACTTTTTAATTTGAGAAGTCCTATTCTAGAAATTTCCGGCTAAAATAGTATATCTGTTCTACTAAAATTCTCAACCCCACACACCTAAAATCCATATACTGATAGAGGCACGAATGGCTATTAATACCGATACTTCCGGCAAGCAAAAAGCACTCAATATGGTACTCAACCAAATTGAGCGCAGCTTCGGTAAAGGAGCAATTATGCGCCTGGGTGATGCTACCCGAATGCGGGTAGAAACCATCTCCACTGGGGCGTTGACTTTGGATTTGGCTTTGGGTGGAGGTTTACCCAAGGGACGGGTGATTGAGATTTATGGGCCGGAAAGTTCCGGTAAGACGACTGTAGCACTGCACGCGATCGCAGAAGTACAAAGAGAAGGCGGTATTGCTGCTTTTGTAGACGCTGAACACGCCCTTGATCCTACCTACGCTGCGGCTTTAGGTGTAGATATTGACAATCTGTTGGTTTCCCAACCTGACACCGGTGAAGCAGCTTTGGAAATCGTTGATCAATTAGTACGCTCCGCCGCCGTTGACATCGTAGTTATCGACTCCGTTGCGGCGTTAGTTCCCCGTGCAGAAATTGAAGGAGATATGGGAGACGCTCACGTTGGTTTGCAAGCCAGGTTAATGAGCCAAGCCCTACGTAAAATTACTGGTAACATTGGTAAGTCAGGCTGCACAGTTATATTTATTAACCAGCTCCGCCAAAAAATTGGTGTCACCTACGGTAGTCCTGAAACCACCACCGGTGGTAACGCCTTGAAATTCTACGCTTCAGTTCGTCTAGATATTCGTCGTATTCAAACTTTGAAAAAAGGCTCAGACGAATTTGGCAACCGTGTAAAAGTCAAAGTTGCTAAAAATAAAGTGGCTCCACCTTTTAGAGTGGCAGAATTTGACATTATTTTTGGTAAGGGCGTTTCTACTATCGGTTGTTTAGTAGACTTAGCTGAAGAAACAGGGATTTTGGTTCGTAAAGGAGCTTGGTATAGTTACAACGGTGATAACATCTCTCAAGGACGAGATAACGCTATTAAGTATCTAGAAGAAAAGCCAGAATTTACAGAACAAATTAAGAAACTGGTGCGAGAAAAGCTCGATAAGGGTGCTGTTGTATCTGCTAATTCAGTATCTAAAGTCAATGAAGACGACGAAGACGAAGATGTTGATTTAGAAGAAGAGTAAAACTTGCGTTGATGGTGCATAAACAAATTTATGTTTACGCATCACCAGTATGAATCTAAAATCACAGCTATCAATTACAAAAGATTACTCTCAGCAGGAGTAATCTTTTTAGTTTTCAGCAGAAATTATCGACAATCAGTCCTTGTGGATTGCTGGAAAAACCTGTCCAAGATGTCAGACTTTTGTTGTTCTTGTAAACCATCTCGCCCGTACTCTAATCTACCCCAAGCACATTCTAAAGAAATTTGTACAGTCTCATCAGGACTAACAAGATCATCTGTCTTTTGAGCAGCACTGTGACTACCTAATTCTTGCTGTTGAATATTTGCTGTTGAGGGAATGAGTTGGGTAACTAAATCAGTTGGTAATGCTGGTAAAACACGGTGCTGGTGATTGAGGAAAAAATCAAAAGTTAGACTTCCCAAACGAATGCGATCGCCATCTTGGAGTTTGGTGGGTTGATAAATAGATTCTCCATTCACAAAAGAACCGTTGGTACTGTGGAAATCAACTAGATAAAAACCTTGACATTCAATATACTGAATCGCAGCATGACAACGGGATAAATGTCGATTATCCGCGCATATCCCATTACTGCGATCGCGTCCTATTGTCCAAATATGTTGCATTTGTTCCAGAGTTTGTGTCTGATTGTCACACAAGTTAGTAATCAAATAAACTGATGAATCCTCTACAACGCCTTGGACATAACGCAAATGTTCGCCTTTCAAGGATGGCTGATAGAGATTTTCTAGTTGGAGAATTCTATCTAGCAGATCACCATGTCTTTCATATAAAGTCAGAAACACATGATATAAACTCAAGCGTCTTTCTAGCTCATAGTTGGAGAAATTTGTATTCATAATTAGTGGAATTAACAAAGTATTTTAAATTCGCCAAAATGTTGAAGATTAAGAAAAATTAATGCTATTCTCAATTGTAGCAAATTCTCATAAGTAGCAATTCTGCAAACTGCTATTTTTTCGGATTTTTATATTCAAATAATACAAATATCAAGGTTTTGATAAAAATTTATTTCCTTGAGTGATGCAATTTTATTTGATTTTAATAAAACTCATATTTATTTGCAGAAATTCAGCAACTTCAGAAATTTTTTTGCTTATGCTCTTGTGAAAAAAATTATCTGAGAAATCTCATCAAATAAGAATTACACAATTCCCCGTTGCCGATTCTGCGTTAACTATCTAGGGAAATTTATAATAAACCTCTTTTACCGTTGGGTCGTATCGTCATCCAATTGGTTTTAGCTAGTGCTAATTGTTCATCGGAAATTTTTGCTCCGGTGAGGTTAGCACCACATAAGTTAGCACCCCGCAGATTAGCGTTACTGAGATAAGCATTCGTCAAATCTGCACCCCGTAGGTCTGCCCCTTCTAAATCCGCATGATTGAAGTAAGCTTTAGTGAGATTAGCGTCCTTTAAGTTAGCACGAGTTAAACTTGCTCTCCCAAAATCACTGTTTTGGAGATTAGCCCCTTGGAGATTAGTATTTTGTAGTTGACAAGAGTGGAAATTGGTAGATGATAAATCCGCACCTTGGAGATTAAGTAAATTGAGATTATGTAAAGCAAAATCTCGTCTTCCCTTCACATAGGCGGTGAGTAAACTTTGGGTATCTAGTCTGCGCCCCACTTTCGACTTTAAGTTATGAGAACCGTTCCCATTACTGTTAGCTGTCGTTGATGGTTTAGCACCGGAAACTCCTTGTCGCGTCCCTCCAGCATCTAACCGAGTACCATCACCAAGCTTCGCTCGTCTAGCGCGAATGGCTGCTGCTACTTGTGCTACTCCTAAACCTGTAGCCGCAGCAGAAGGATTACTGCAAAGAACCGCAGAATCATCAGGTCGGTTGTATGTTCCTTCTTTATGATTAGAATCTGATTTGACTAACAATCCGCCAGCTAAACTTTCTAAATATGGTTCTATTTCTAAGGCTTTGAGGACTTCTTTAGCTGAATGGTAGCGACTACGAACTGAGACTTCTAACATTTTTCGGAGGACATGAATCAGGTGGTCACTGATTTGTACTAAGTGTTCCCACATGACTTCCCCTGTACTGGGATTATACTCCAGGTCTTTGGGTGTTTTACCTGTCAATAAATAAACACAGGTGACTCCTAGTGCGTAAATATCACTAGCATAAACAGGACGCATCGCCATTTGCTCTGGAGGTGCAAAACCAGGAGTACCGATAGCATAGGCGGTTAAAGCTGTATGTCCTGATTGATTAGTCGTGGCTTGGGTAACTTGGTTTTTGACCGCCCCAAAGTCAATCAGCACCATTCTGGAGTCTTGAGAACGGCGAATTAAGTTGGCTGGTTTAATGTCACGGTGAATAACTTTTTGATCATGAATATATTGCAGTAAAGGCAAAATTTCACTGAGAAATTGCTTAACCCCAGTTTCGCTAAAAGTTCCGTTGAGTTTTACTTCTTGCTGGAGAGTAGAACCACTAATATATTCCTGAACTAAGTAAAAATGTTCTTGCGCTTCAAAATAGTCAAGCAATCGGGGTATTTGGGGATGATTCCCGATTGTACCCAGGGTTTTGGCTTCTCGCTCGAATAGTTCCCGCGCCATTTGTAACACCTGTGGAGATGTTCCAGAAGGACGTAGCTGCTTGATGACGCAACTAGGCGCGCCTGGTAAGATTTCATCGCGGGCTAAAAAGGTTGCGCCAAAGCCACCCTGACCCAATGGCTTCAAAACTAGATAGCGATCGCGCAACTGTAATGGTGAGCCACAAGCTTCACATCTTTGGCTATGTGCTACATTCTCTGGGTTAGGACAGGTCGGATTTATGCAATAGCTCATGCACTGTGAACTCGCTGCACGAATAGTAACGGTGAGAGTGAGACTCTTCTTCAATTATTGAGATCCAAAATCAACTCCTGCTAGGTCAGTTTTGCGGTAAATCCTTTGAAGAGTTGCTAAAGTTGGATCTGATTTACGTAAAGCAATTATGATGTCAAACAACTTATTATACCTATGCTAGTAAACAGTGTCGAGTCTCTCTGTTGCAATAACATCAGCGATTGCTATTTTATTTTTTATACGTAAGTAAATTATAAAAATAATAGTTTTAATTACTAAAAAATACTATTTCTCAGCATTTTTACTTAATTGGCATTCTGGACTACCAGGACTTTTGTGAACTGGTTGATTTACTCCACAAATGCGGTTGCTGAGACAAAATTTAATGTGAATTTCGTCAAAATAAATGAATATCTGTTCAGATGTTGTATTGTATTGATAGTAATATTAGGCAGCAAAAATTATGACTACCATCAACCAGATGAAATGTGCTTGTCCGAATTGCCTGTGTATTGTTTCAGTAGAAGATGCCATCAATAAAGATGGGAAATTCTACTGTTCTGAGGGTTGTGCTGAAGGGCATAAAACTATCCAAGGGTGCAATCACAAAGGCTGTGGCTGTTGAGGTGTTGACAGTGCTGAGTTAATTCTTGAACTCAGCACTGGCTAAACGCCGTGCTACGGCTAACAGCACCTAGAGACTAGATAAGACCTCACGAGCGATCGCGATCGTCTGGTCAATATCTTCTTCAGTGTGAGCTAAAGAAGTAAAGCCAGCCTCAAATTGAGAAGGTGCTAAATAAACACCGCGTTCTAACATACCGCGATGGAAACGACCGAATTTAGCTGTATCTGACTTTTTGGCATCTTCATAGTTATGCACAGGGCCAGAGGTAAAAAATAAGCCGAACATCGCGCTAATAGAACCACCGCAAGCTGCATGACCAGTTTCTTTAGCTGCTTGTAGTAAGCCATCAGCAAGCCTTTTGGTAATGCGCTCTAAATACTCATAATTACCAGGCTTTTGCAATAGTTCCAAAGTTTTAATCCCTGCCGTCATAGCCAGAGGATTACCCGAAAGAGTTCCAGCCTGATACACAGGGCCAGCCGGAGCAATCATAGACATGATATCGCGGCGACCTCCATAAGCACCTACTGGCAAACCACCACCGATAACTTTACCCATAGTGGTTAAATCTGGTGTGATGCCAAATTTCTCTTGTGCGCCACCATAAGCAATGCGGAAACCAGTCATAACTTCATCAAACACAAGCAATGCGCCATGCTCATGAGTCAGTTCCCGTAGACCTTCTAAAAAGCCAGCATCGGGGGTGATAAATCCGGCATTACCCACAACAGGTTCAAGAATTACACCCGCAATTTGATCACGGTTCTCTTCAAATAAAGCTTTCACAGCTTCTAAGTCATTGTACGGTGCTGTTAGGGTGCTGCTAGTAGCTGACTTAGGTACACCAGGGGAATCAGGTAAGCCAAGGGTAGCGACACCTGAGCCTGCTTTGACTAAGAACATATCAGCATGGCCGTGGTAGCAACCTTCAAACTTGATGATTTTCTCTCGGTTAGTGAAGGCACGCATCAGCCGTAGCACAGCCATACAAGCTTCTGTACCGGAGTTGACGAATCGTACCATCTCAATGCTAGGAACGGCAGCAATTACCATTTCCGCCAGGACATTTTCTAGCACCGAGGGCGCACCGAAGCTAGTACCTTTTTCCAAAGCTTCGTGGAGTGCGCTAATCACTTCTGGATGGGCGTGACCGCAAATAGCTGGCCCCCAAGTACCTACGTAGTCGATATATTGGTTGCCATCTACATCCCAAATGTATGCGCCCTTGACCCGATCAAAGACTATAGGTTGTCCCCCTACAGATTTAAAAGCACGAACTGGGGAGCTAACACCGCCTGGCATGAGATGTTGGGCAGCCGCAAAAATTTCTTGTGATTTAGTGGTTTTAATTGTGGTATTTACCAAGGTTCTCTCCTAACAGTGGGCATTCAAAAAAAGCTCTATCTTAGGATAGGGTTAAATTTCGCCTAGAACTTATATCGTATAAAATTAACAGAACCAAAAAAATAACGATATGTTATACAAGTCCAACCAAGACTTGCCTTTAGAAATCCGTACTGAATTATCAGAGGCATACCAAGACCTGTATCGCGCCGCCTTTAACTCAGCTTTGCATTGGTATGGTGAAGATACTAAGGCTCACCATGTGGCCTTAAGTGCTGTCAGAATCCAATCAGCAATGGAAAGGAATGTAGTTTTACTAAGATGATTCATATAGGGTGTGGAAAAATCATGCCAGTTGTACTATCGATAATGGTATCGTGAAACCAGACATGATTAGTTTCACTAGAATAATTTAGCTGGTATGTTTTCCACCGATTCCCAATCACTACACAATGCCATTCCCATTGAAAAAATTCGCTACGATGAACGTGGTTTAGTACCAGCAATTGTCCAAGACTATTTGGATGGTACTGTACTAATGATGGCTTGGATGAATCGGGAATCTTTACAAAAGACTTTAGACACAAAAGAAACTTGGTTTTGGAGCCGTTCCCGTCAAGAATTATGGCACAAAGGCGGGACTTCAGGGCATATCCAAAAGGTAAAAAGCATTCGATATGATTGCGACAGCGATGCTTTACTAATTGGTGTAGAGCAAATAGGAGATATTGCCTGTCATACAGGTGAACGTAGTTGTTTTCATCAAATCGAAGGACAAATCATTGCTCCACCTGGGGATACTTTATCTCAAGTGTTTCAAGTGATATGCGATCGCCGCGATCATCCCAATGAAAGTTCCTACACTTGTAAGTTATTAGCTGGTGGCGATAACAAGATTTTAAAAAAAATCGGTGAAGAATCAGCTGAAGTAGTGATGGCATTCAAAGATGACGAACACGATGCGATCGCTGGTGAAGTTGCAGACTTGCTTTACCACACACTAGTTGCCTTAGCTCACCATCAAGTAGATTTAAAGGCAGTTTATCGTAAGCTACAAGAACGGCGACGTTAGGGAGTGGTGAGTGCTGTTAGCGGTAGCGCGGCGTTTAGCCGGTGCTGAGTGGTGAGTGCTGAGTAGTGAGTAGTGAGTAGAGAGTGGGAAGTGTAACACTTATTAATTATCGTTTTTCTTCCCTTGTTCCATTCCCAATGCCCAATGCCCCATGCCTAATGACTAATGACTAATGACTAATGACTATTGACTATTGACTATTGACTAAAACCCAATTTAAATACTGCAAAATGGTGATGGCGATCGCTACACTCAAAACAAAGCCCAACCAAAAATGATGAGTAATCAGGGGTGATTGATCTAAAGCCCACCCTCCCAAGGGTGAGCCGATAAATCCACCTAAAGCCCAACATAGGGAATTAATAGCAAAGTAGATTCCTCGGTGGGATTCGGGGGCTAAATCGGTGACGAGAGAGGCAGCTGATGGGTTGTATGCTACAGATGCCATCGCTAATGCTGTTAATGCCAATGTCGCCCAAATTAATTGATAGGATGGGAAGTTACCTGTCACCCAAATTAAACTAAAACCAATAGCCCACAAAATAGCCGAAACGGTGAGTGCTTGTGAGTGGGAGTAGCGTTTTAAAAGATTGGTCAGAGGTAGTTGACAGATAATTACTAAGACCAAGTGCCAAGAAAATAATCTGCTAATTGTAGATTCGCTAAAGCTTTGGGCTGTCTCTCCCACAGAAATGAAGTTTTTTAAATACAGGGGAATAATTGTGTGGATTTGAGAAATATATATGGTGAACAGGATATTGGCCGCAATGTAAATCAAGAAACGGCGATCGCTTAAGGCTGATATCCAGGCTGTAAAGTTTTGCGTCTGTTGTGTCGGCTGTACTAAGAGTTGATCGGGCTTTTTCATCGCCACGTAAACCACCCCAAAAAACACCACAAACGAGAAAGCGTCAACAACGAACAACCAACGATAACTCATGAAGATTGTCACCAATACCCCCGCCAATACTAGTCCAATTGCTAACCCTAAATGATCTGCTAACCGAGTCAGGGCAAAAGCTTCACGGCGATTATCTATGTCACTACTATCTGCCACAACTGCCTCTGTGGCTGGCCAGTACAAGCCTATACCCAAACCATAAACTAAATTACCGATGACCAGAGTTGCAAAATTGGTGGTTGTTGCTAACACTAATGACCCAACAGCAGAAATTGCTGTTGCTAGCAATAAGGTGCGGCGACGACCCCATCTGGGTGAGTCTGTTAAAGCACCCCCCAGAATCCTACCGAAAAACCCAGAAAATGAGCTACTAGCCAAGCCAAAACCGACGATAGTAGTAGATAACCCCAGTTGGTTGACAAAAAAGATCGGGGCGTAAATCAGGGTAAACCCCGTACCTAATTCTGAGAGGAACCTGGCGATCGCCAAAACCCTAACTTGAGGATGTATCGAGGGTAACAAACAAGATAACTGGGATAGGAACGCAGTTTTCATGGGCAAATAATGTCATTAAATGATCACGTTTTTGTAATTCTTATCATTGGCTGATATTTTCCTCATTCATTCCACAGAGTTTCCACAGGAGTTTTCCCAGTTTTCCACAGATGTTCTACGAGGGGATAAGCACTTGCAGGCTTGCTGGGGATTTTTGATCTAGAGTCTAGTTCAGTGCAGAGGACTGAGTTCTTATTAAGAAATGTAACAAAAATCTGCTTGAAATATTGATGATTGCGTTCGCATTTATTTTGAGTGCGATTGTTTTTAACATTTCGCAGCATTGACAAACCCACCCCCTCTTGTCGCACAATGATGCGGCCGGGTTTTATAGTTTGTGCAACCGTTGACATCAAAACTTACCTTAGAGGTCAGTGTAGATGTTGCCTAAAGCAGCCTCACTCCAAGCAATAGTTCGTTTTAACTGAACTCCCACAAGGAAAACACCATGAACGCAACAGTTAGTATTTTTACAGAAATCCCCGAAACTCTTCATGAATCACTGAAAACTTATTTAGAGACTCACCCCGATTGGGATCAAAATCGGGTATTAACAGCAGCCCTATCATTGTTTTTACTGCAAAATGGCGACAGCGATCGCCGTGCTGCCCGCGTTTATTTAGAAACTTTGTTTCACAATTGCTAATTTGCAATGACGTGGTGTATTTATAGGCTTTGATGTACCAGACACTGTGCTGGTACTGTCCAGCATAAATTCTTTCCTGCGTCTGCAAAAACCATTCAAAATTAAAAATCAATTAACAATATTTTGGAATAAATTGTTGAGCGATCGCCAAAATTGTGAGATTAACAGCAAATTTTTTCCTACAAATTTGGGCATGGTATATACCATGCCCACTACTAATAAATAAATTGCGAGTATTAAAAAGCTATCAAGGATTCGTTTCTAACTGGGAATGAGTTGGACATTCAAATTTATAACCCACCCCACGCACAGTCTGAATTAATGCTGGTTGACTAGCATCGACTTCAATCTTTTTGCGAATTTGACCTATATGTACATCTACAACTCGCTGATCACCAACATATTCATAATCCCAGACTTCTTGGATCAACTCCGCACGTCGCCAGACTCGACCAGGATGGCTAGCTAAAAAATGTAACAAATCAAATTCTAAAGCCGTTAACGGAACAGGCTGACTATTCAGTGTCACCTCTCGCCGCACGGGATCAATCATCAACTTCTCAAACTGCAAGCGTTTTTGTTCGGCGTTAGTCACCACTCTCTGCCGTCTTAAAATCGCTGCAACTCTGACTTCCAGTTCTCCCAAGCCAAATGGCTTTGTGAGATAGTCATCAGCACCTTTAGCAAAGCCACGAATCTTGTCAGCCTCATCTGCACGGCTAGTCAGCATGAGAACAAAAACGCCATTACGACTTTGCATCTCTTGACAGAGGTTGAAGCCTATTACATCTGGCAAATTAACGTCAAGAATGACCAAATCCGGGTTAAATTGCTCAAACAAGGACAAGGCCGTCTTACCGTCCTCAGCCGCTTCTACCTGATAGCTTTGTTTCAATAAAAAGCGTTGGATTAAATTCCGAACCGCCGGGTCGTCATCAACTACAAGAATCTTGGCAGGAGCCATGACCATCTCTTTACACAAAAATAAATTTCTTCAAGATTAACAGCAGTATTGCGTAAAACGCAGTTTCCACCTATGTATTATTTAAGGAACTACAGGCATCAGAAACATATTTCCTGATTATCTCAAGGATAGTGAAGTCAAAACGCCGGACAAACACACTAAGAGAATTTAGATAACTATTATTACAGTTTAATTGCAATACTGTCATAAGAAACTTAATGTGTTTAACTACCCAATGCTAATCCATGAGCCACCCCATAATTTATTGTTCCAGGAGACTTCCGTATAATAGTTGGATGGGGATGGAAAAATTTTCCATTTTAAATCTTTATGTGGATTGATACCACTACTTAAGATGAAAGCTAAATCATTGGGATATCCTCATATTATGGTAAATCGCCAAGTCTGAAGCACCAAAAAATAGTGTTACAGATACTCCCGGTTCAAATTCTAGGTTAGAGCTAGAATTGGTCAACGACATGGGGGTATACACGGAGTTATAACAATATGTTAAAGTTGCAGTAGTTGAAATTCCTGGGTCAACTTGGCTAACGCGTGCTACTATCCTGGTAGAGCATAAAATTCGGTCGATACGTTTGTCTTCGATCAAATTAAAATCTACAATTGTTATTCTCTAACAAAAAATTGCCACTGATAAAGGCTGAAGTATAAACTCCCATGCGCGATCAAAATCCCTACGAAAAACTTGGGGTATCAGAAGATGCTAGCTTTGACGAAATTCAGGACGCTCGCAATCGCCTGATGGAGCAATGTAGTGGCGATGCTAAAAGCGTAGAAATCGTTGAAGCTGCTTACGATGCGATTTTAATGGATCGCTTACGGATGCGCCAGGAAGGAAAAATCAAAGTGCCAGAACGTATCCGCTTTCCAGAATTAAGGATACAATCACCACCTAAAGAAAGTTTAACTTCTCGTGAGCAATCACCTGCATGGCTGCAAAATTTCCTGGATCAGCCCACAATGACAGATATACTTTTACCCGGAGCTTGGTACGTGGGTTTAAGTGTAATCAGCATTTTTACAGGCGATCAGCTTTTGCAGTTAGCGTTAGTGGTTGGCATAGGAGTTAGCGTTTTCTTCCTCAATCGTAAAGAAGGTAGATTTGGCAGATCAGTTTTACTTACTCTTGTAGGACTGATTGTTGGCTTAATTAGCGGAGGGCTAATTGCTGCCTGGCTCTTGTCACAAGTACAATTCATTAATCTAAGCGGTAATCAGTTTTCCACTGTGCTGACTTTCGTACTTTTGTGGTTAATTAGCAGCTTTCTCCGCTAAGACTCCAACAAGCTAACTAGTTAAAACCCTTTTTGAACAGAATGATCCTTTACCTGCTTCTTAAGTTAACCATCAAATAAGATACTTAAATCTGAGACTGAAAATTTTGATAAGTACGATTTTGAAACCTAAGACACAGGTAATGGGATCGTCTCAAAAAGGATGATCTAAAGGATTGGTCTAAAAGAACGAGAAATAACTGGATATATCGAAGCGGCAAATAGCTGTAGTATGGACTATACCCAAATTCCATTTCACTTCACGTAAGGATTTGTGGTTGAGCCAGTAAGCTATAAACCTTTGTTTACCTACTCTCCATCGCCGACTGAATATACAGGCAATATCTAATCAAACAACCGTCGTGGTCTGTTTTATTAGATATTTGGGGCTTTCGTAGTTGCGATTTATCGCTTAAATGAAAAGGGGTAAAGCCCAACTACAAACTTGAAAATTAATGCAATAGACCACTAGAATCAAAATCCCTTTTTTCAGGGGAGCCACTGCGTTAGTGTTAGCGACGCAGGAGCATCGGCAGTGCATGGTTTCCCGGCTTAAAGAAGGCAGTGCAGTGGACGGACGGGTTCCCCAGCATAAAGCAACTGCTGTCAAGTGGCGTGAATTTAGGGGAGTCAAATTCTATACAGCTTGATAAAAAAATGGTATGAGCATCATCCCGTTAACCTCTTACTCAGATATGATATGAGCTGTAAAGTGGTGGAAATATTAATTAATTTAAGTTTATATATTCTGACTAACTTAACTTTATGTTAATTCTTTTATACCAATCACAAAAATTGCTGACCAATACTATTTTTAGTGTAATTAAAAATCAGAATTTCCACGGATATAAATCAAATTGACAATCTCTAAAATAGTTACATCAAAAAGAAGCCTGTGCATATGGGAGTGTAGATTGATTTGTGGTTATCTAAATTTGAGTATCCAGAATTAACGGTATTTTTACTCACAAATTGAGAATCAAAATTAAGATTTGACATAAAAACCTCTCAATTAAAATTATCTTAATTATATTTACCGATCACCATAATTTTGTTGATAGTCAAATTCAGAATAATACCTTTCAAAATATAAACCCTAAAAACACTATTACTAACATAATAAACTAAATAACTATTTACAAAATCAAGAATGCTCAAGAGGTATTCAGATTTTGTTATTAAGAGACTGGCTTGTGGGGATAAAACAAGTAAAAATAGCTCGAAAAAGATGGAATCCAATAACATTCTTGATGAATTTAGGACTTGTACACAGCTGCAATATAATGGGCAGTTAATTCTGAGTAGCCAAAAAGGACATCAGTGGACTTTCTACTATCGTTTAGGACGGATAGTCTGGGCATCAGGAGGAACACATCCTTTTAGGAGATGGCGGAGATTAATGGCTCAATATTGCCCACAAATTAATGTGGATAAAATACAGTTGCGCCAACAAGATGTAGAAATGAGTTACTGGGATTACCGACTTTTAGAAATTCTATATAAAAAACAAAGAATTCAAAGAGAGCAAATTAATAGTATTGTCGAGAACACCTTAGCAGAGCTTTTATTTGACTTAGCCCAGCAAACGAATTTTATAGCTGTTAAGTGTGAACGCAATCAAGAAGTCATTTTAGAAGCACCCATGAGTTTCACGAGTGCAGATATTTCTATGAAACAAATGCAAGAATCATGGAATCTATGGACACAAGCCGGTTTAGCAAATGTTTTTCCTGACTTAGCACCAGTCATTAGAAGACCAGAACAGCTACAGGAACTAGTCAGTCCACCAGTATACAAAAATTTTGTCACTCTATTTAATGGCAAACTGACTCTGCGAGAGTTAGCCACCAAAATGAAGCAAAATGTTTTACCTGTATCTCGTTCTCTACTTCCTTATATCCTCAAAGGTATTATTGAATTAGTAAAAGTACCAGATTTACCTTTAGTTGTCACACAATTACCCAATGACTCTATTTCTGCACAACCGAAAAAAGTTTACACCCCCTTAATAGCTTGTGTAGATGATAGTCCCCAAGTTTGTAAAATGTTGGAAGAAATTATTACTTCTCATGGATTGAGATTTGTCCAGATTCAAGATGCGGTGCAAGCCTTGCCCATTCTTATTCAAGAAAAACCAGATTTAATCTTTTTAGATTTGATTATGCCTGTTGCGAGTGGCTATGAAATTTGTACCCAGTTGCGCCGCATTTCAGCTTTTACTAATACCCCGGTAATTATTTTAACAGGTAATGACGGGTTATTAGATAGAGTACGTGCTAAAGTTGTTGGCTCGACCGATTTTCTGACTAAGCCAGTGAATACAGATAAGGTAATGAGTATTTTACGTAAGTATTTACCCACTAAAATAGCATCTCCGATTCACAGTCAATCACGCTTAGAGGCTGTCCCTAAAGATATAGCGTAACAAGAAAGTCTTATCTGAATTACTGCTAAATATAGCATCAGGGATACAACATTTTTTTCAATAAACTAAGTAAACATAGGTATTTATTCTGAGCCAGATTTAGCATTAACAAACCAAAATAATAACAAAATGGAAAGGCTATTTTTAAATGCCTTCAATAGCGTAAATCTACAAATTACTAGGTGAAAATTTAACATAAGGAATTAATATGACTACTGTTTTAGTGATTGAAGATGGCTTAACTGATATGGAAGTTCTGAGTCGTTATTTACAACAGGCAGGTTGTTCTGTAATTAGTGCGACAAGCAGTGAAGAAGCTCAAAGCAAAATAGACAGTAATAAGCCAGATTTAATTTTTCTTGATGTGATTTTACCTGGTAAAAGTGGCTTTGAAATTTGCCGAGAATTAAAAAATAACCCAGATACTAGTAAGATACCAGTAGTTTTTTGCTCTACTAAAAATAGTGATGTAGATAGGATTTGGGGAAATATGCTAGGTGCAGAAGCTTATCTTTCTAAACCAATTAACCAAGAAGAGTTAGTATCAACATTGAAGAAACTCGTTAAATAGTAAGTATTTTTGGCATTAATAAGGATGATTAATTTGGAAAATCAGGGTAAATTTTTAAGTTTTAATTTAGGAATTCGAGATACAGCAGTCATTTCTTTAGATCATATTACAGAGGTTTTGCAAGTATCTTTAAGTGATATATGTGCTGTGCCTCAGATGCCTAGTTATATTTTGGGTGTTTATAACTGGCGCGATGAAATGCTGTGGTTAGTAGATTTAGATGAGATGCTTGGTTATCCACCATTGTTACAGACAGCAAATGTGCTGCTAAAAATGATGGTAATTGTATTGGAAGAGAATGGGAAATATTTAGGTTTATTAGTTAGGCAACTGATGGATATTGAGTCTTTAAATATTCATCAGATGAAGGAATCATCGGCAGAATTATTTTCTCCATCAATAGTCCCTTTTTTACAGGGGTACTTTATCAATGATGATGAAAAGATGATTTTTAACTTAGACGCTGAGGCTATTATTCATTCTCCAGTATATGCTCATCATAATTAACAAAAATCTCGGTGAACATTGCAAGCAAAACTAACTAATTTATTTGGGACATAATTAAATCAAGGGTGATCCAATGGCAATTACATATCAAAAAAATCATGATCATGGCAATTCAATTTCTAAAGTAGAAGCAGTAGAAAAAGTTAAAGAAGTTGATTTAATTGGTGATTATAATCAAGAAACATCAGAAGCGATCGCACAAGCATTTAGAGACTGGCGACGGCAGTTACAAGAAATCATAGTTGATATGCGTCAAGCCACTGACTTAGATGCCGTCTTAAGGGAGACAGTGGAAAAAGTCAGAGAAAAACTGAATTGCGATCGCGTCTTTATTTATCAATTTAATTCTGCGGATTCTGGCACAGTTTTAGCAGAATCTAGAACTTTGGGCTGGACACCAACTTTAGGTGAAATTCTTCCAGGGATTATGTTTGGTTTGCATAGTAACAACGAATATGTAGAACCAGTAACAATTGATGAGAGTAGTCAAGTACAACTCACTCACTATCAAAAACAACTATTAGATAAATTTCAAATTCAAACTAGCTTAAGTGTACCCATAATTGTTGAAGGTAAGGTCTGGGGCATATTAGCTGTTAATAGTTGTACTCATGCTAGACAGTGGCAAGAAGTAGAAGCCACACTGTTATTTCAAGTTACCACAGAATTAACCTATAGAGTACAAGCATTTGAAATTCAGAAAGAATCCCAACTCCAGGAACATTCTAGAAGGTCATTAAGCAAAGTCATCGATAAAATTTTGCGGTTATCAGATATTGATAAAATTTCTCAAATTGCCACTCTGGAAGTCCGACAATTATTGAAATGTGATCGTGTCAGTCTCTATCGCTTCCATCCAGATTGGAGTGGAGAATATATAGCTGAATCGGTGGGTAATGGTTGGGTAAAACTAGTAGGGCCAAATATCAGAACTATTTGGGAAGATACTTATCTCCAAGAAACCCAAGGTGGACGTTATCGCCATAACGAAAACTCTGTCATTCACGATGTCTACCAATCAACTCATTCTCCCTGCCATTTAGATGTTCTAGAACAATTTGAAATCAAAGCCTATGTGATTGTTCCTGTATTTACAGGTGAAAAATTATGGGGTTTATTAGCAGCTTATCAAAATACAGGGTCGCGTAACTGGCAAGATTGGGAAGTTAACTTCTTGAGCCAAATTGGTGTGCAATTAGGTGTTTCTATTGCTTATGCAGAATACTTAGAACAAATGCAGATGCAATCTGAACAGCTAGTTCAAATTGCGGAAAAAGAAAAAGCTTTTACCAAGATAGTTAACCGCATTCGCCAAGCCGAAACTGAAGAAAGTATTTTTAGAACTACAACCCAAGAAGTTCGTCAATTTCTCAAATGCGATCGCATGGGTGTTTATCAGTTCCTCCCAGAAGTGGGTGGGAAATTTGTGGCTGAGTCAGTTGGTAAAGGTTGGACAGCATTTATTGGCACTGAGATCAGCGATACTTTTCTCTCAGATACCGAATCATGCGATTATTTTAAAGGCAAAAATTGTGTCGTGAATGATGTCCACAAGGCAGGCTTTAATCCTTGTCATCTAGAATTATTGAACGCCTTAGAAGCTAAAGCTTACATCATAGTTCCCATCGTATTTAAAGAAAAACTATGGGGTTTGCTAGCACTTTATCAAAACTCTAAACCTCGTGAATGGCAAGAGTGGGAAGTCAACTTTTTAAATCAAATTGCCTCGCAATTTAGTATAGCTAAAGCCCAGTTAGACTATTTAGAAGAATTACGCATTAAATCGCAACAACTGGCTCAAGTTGCTGACAAAGAAAAATCCTTCACTAAAATAGTGAACCGTATCCGCCAAGCCCAAGATGTAGACAATATTTTTAGAACTACGACTCAAGAAATCCGCCAATTTCTCAAGTGCGATCGCGCGGCTGTTTATCAGTTCGATGCCGATTGGGGTGGCAATTTTGTCGCTGAATCGGTTAGTCAAGGTTGGACAAAGTTAGTCACATCTGAGGTGAAAACTGTTCTTAACGATACTTTCCTCCAGGATCAACAGGGTGGGAAGTTTATCAAAGGTGAGCATTCCATCGTCAATGATATCTATAAAGCAGGTTTTAAGCCTTGTCATATAGATATATTAGAAGCTTTTGATGCCAAAGCTTACATCATAGTCCCCATTTTCTTCAGTGACCAATTATGGGGTTTACTGGCAGTTTATCAAAATTCCGGGCCTCGCGAATGGCATGAGTGGGAAGCTAGTTTCTTAAATCAAATTGCCTCACAATTTAGCCTGGCTAAATCGCAGTTAGATTATCTACAAGAAGCGCAAATTAAAACTGAGAAACTAACTCAGATAGCAGAACAGGAAAAAGCGTTTACTAAAATAGTCAACCGTATCCGGCAAGCTTTAGAGTTAGAAGAAATTTTCAAGATTAGTACCCAAGATGTACGACAACTATTGAAATGCGATCGCGTAGTTGTCTTTCGCTTTAATCCTGATTGGAGTGGGTTATTTGTGGCTGAGTCTGTTGGTCATAATTGGGTGAAATTAGTCGGCCCTGATATCAAAACCGTTTGGGAAGATACCTTCCTCCAAGAAACTCAAGGGGGTCGCTATGTCAAGGGTGAAAGCTTCGTGGTAAATGATATCTATCAAACAGGCCATGCTAACTGCCACCTAGAGATTTTAGAGCAGTTTGAAGCTAGAGCTTATGTGATAGTCCCAATTTTCTTTGGGGAAAAATTGTGGGGATTATTTGCCGCCTATCAAAATTCCGGTACCCGCGAATGGGAAGAATCGGAAGTGGGGTTGTTAGCGAGAATTGGCGACCAATTAGGATTGGCTTTACAACAAACCGAATATTTGCAAAAACTCCAGACTCAATCAGCTCAACTAGCAGAAGCCGCAGCACGAGATAAAGCGGCTAAAGAATTGCTGCAACAACGTTCCATTCAACTGCTAACGGCCGTTAGACCAGCCCTCAACGGCGATTTAACAGTACGTGCGCCAATTACAGAAGATGAATTGGGAACAATTGCTGATGCTTATAACAATACTCTGCAAGCACTACGACAAATCGTATTGCAAGTACAAACATCTGCCCAAAAAGTTGCCCAAACTTCTAGTACCAGTAATGCTTCTCTGGCAGGATTGAATCATTTAGCTCAACAACAGTCTGACGAAATCAATCTAGCGTTAAGTGAAATTCAACAGATGCTGAATGCTACCCAAGCTGTGGTGGGTAGTGCGGAATTGGTGCAAGTAGCAGTCACACAAGCCAACCAAACTGTTGAGGCTGGCGATGCGGCGATGAATCAGACTGTGCAAGCAATTCAAGCGATTCGTGAAACCGTAGCTAAAACTAGCAAAAAGATTAAACGTCTGGGTGAGTCTTCACAGAAAATTTCCAAGGTGGTGAATTTGATTAGTAACTTTGCTACTCAAACCAACGTACTAGCTTTGAACGCCGCCATTGAAGCTACACGCGCTGGAGAGTATGGTAAAGGCTTTGCAGTGGTGGCGGATGAAGTGCGTTCTTTATCTCGCCAATCTGCCGCCGCCACCATTGAAATTGAAAAGTTAGTTCAAGAGATTCAAGAGGAAACTGGAGAAGTTGCAGTAGCAATGGAAACTGGTATCCAGCAGGTAGTCGAAGGTACAAACTTCGTCAATGAAACTCGACAAAACTTAAATGCGATCGTGGCTGCCACTGCGGAAATTAGTCAACTCATTAACCAAATTACCGATGCGACTCAAAAGCAAATGGGGCAGTCAGTATCTGTAACTAATTCCATGAAAGATGTTGCAGAAATTGCTAATCAAACTTTTGGTGAATCCCAAGAAATAGCAGCTGTTTTCCAAGATTTATCTAACATGGCACAAGATTTATTAACAACTGCTAGTAAGTTCAAAGTTAGTTAAACGCAGCAGGAGGCTAAATGATTTGGGATTTGCGATTTTAGATTTGGCAAGAGAAATACAACTTTAAAGTCACAATTCTAAAATTGAAAGTTCAAGAGGCAAGAAGCATAGACAGCTAAGAGGAGATTTATAACTCCTCTTAATGCTTAACTTCAACTTTTAAACCCCTTACACCCTAAAACCTTACACCCTTAAAGTTATGATTACAGATGCCGAAATTCGTGAACAGGGGTATATTTATTTCCTTGCAGAAGCCCCTGATTTATTACAAACTATTGAACAGGAACTGTTGAATTTATCAGAAAGTCACAGTACGACTAAAGTGCATAGCTTAATGCGAGCTACTCACACAATTAAAGGGGGAGCAGCTACTGTTGGCTTAGAATTAATTAATAAGATTGCTCATTATTTAGAAGATGTCTTTAAATCTTTATATAATCCAGATATTATCATAGATTTTGAGTTGAATACACTTTTATATCAAGCTTATGAATGTTTAAATTTAGCATTGAGTTCAGAAATCAACGGTCATGTCATCAATGACCAGGAACTTTTACAAAGAGCTACTGATATATTTACTCAAATTCAGAGTAAATTAGGAGATAAATTTGGAGAAAATACTCATATCCCTACCTCGCAGGAATTAGGATTTGATATTGTCAAATCTATATTTGAAAGTGGGGTAAAACAACGTTTAGAAAAAATTAGTAATGCCATTAAAAATATTTCAGAAAATCTAGAGTTAATAGATTTTTTAAATAGTGAAGCTGAAGTTTTTCTGGGTTTAGGGGAATCTTTAAACTTACCAGGTTTTGGAGAAATTGCTCAAGGGATTTTGCAAGCATTACAAGCTAATCCTCAAAAAGCACATCAAATTGCGAAAATTGCGTTAGCTGATTTACAGCAAGCACACAAAGATGTATTAGCAGGCGATCGCACTCGCGGTGGTCAGCCTTCCCATGATTTAATTAAGCTGACATCACCAGCTACAGAAACTCTCAATCTCCAATTTTTGAGTTTAGATCAGGAATTTTACAAATTTTTAGTTACAGGTAATAATCAACCAAATAATTGTGTCCAACCTGCAACTGCTAAATTTTATTTAAAGGTTTTGCATTATATATTTGGCTGGTTTAATCATGCCAGAGAAATACTAGTTTCAGAAATGTATCTGGATATGTTAATTTCCAATCACGAAGATGAAACATATCTCAATTATGTAGAAAGCTGGTTAAATAAATTCTTAGATTTCATTCGTGAGGATCATGATAGTGATAGCCTTTGTCTATATCGTCAAGGCATCATTTTAATTATTCTTATGGCTGTGGCTAAATTTCAATATTTTCAGCAAAAATCTGAGAATCGGCTGGCATTTATTAAAGCTCTACAAAATAAAATTAGTATATTAGCCGCAGAATATAAAAAACATCCTCCTGTAAATTCCCAAGAAAAAAATTGGTCTGATAGTTATAAGCTACAGGAATTACTAATTGTTAAGCAAATATCAAAAATAACTACCAATTTAGACTCTAATCTATTAGAGTCAATATGGGGAGGGGAAAGCAAATTAGAAGCAGCAGATGAACAGGAAGAACTCCCATTAGAAACACAAAATATTAATCAAGCCTTAGCTAATATTGAGGAAGTCAATACAGAGATTACAGAGCGAGTAATTGATGCTGTCAATGAATCACCATTAGAAAAATCCCAGATTACTCACAATAAAAAGAACCAATCTAATTCTTTTGTGCGCGTAGGAGTCGAAGGACTACAACGCATTAATTATTTGGCTGGAGAGATATTAGTTTATCAAAAACGTCGAGCCTTAAATGATGAGCAACTGCAAGAAATTCTCGATAGATTATATCAGCAATTGAATAGACACCAAGAAACGTTAAATCAGTTACGTGATTTACCTTTACAGATGCAGAGTTTTTTATCACATCATACACAAAATTTTGCATCTGTGAAATTTGATCCTTTAGAAATGGATGTTTATACAGAATTCCATTTGAATTTGCATGAGGCTTTAGAAGAAACACTGCAATTGCAAGAAACGACAGAGTCAATAGATTTACTATTAAAACAAGCCACCCAAATTAGTGATAAAAAACAAAGTTTAGCGTTAAATCTACTAGATAATTTAGTCACAGCCAGAATGTTACCTTTTGGTAATATCTTGAATCGCTTTCCTCAGATGGTGAAACAACTGGGTAACGTCTATCAAAAACAGGTGGAATTGCGATTAACTGGTACAGGATTACTCATAGATAAGGCGATCGCAGAAAAAATCTATGATCCCATACTACAATTAGTGCGTAATGCTTTTGATCACGGTATCGAGTCGCCACAGGTTCGGCAAGCAAAAGGGAAACCAGAACTAGGTATCATTGAAATTTGCGCCTATCATCAAGGTAGTCAGACAGTGATTGAAGTCCGCGATGATGGACAGGGATTAAATTTAGAGAAAATTCGGAAAAAAGCTGATGCACTTAATCTGCGGCCAAAAAATGCTCACTGGGATGAGTCTGATTTGTTGGATGTCATGTTTACACCCGGATTTTCCACTGCTGATCAGGTAAGTGAAATTTCTGGACGAGGAATGGGGTTAGATATTGTACGCTCTCAATTACAAAATCTAAACGCATCTATTTCAGTACAATCTCAACCAAACCAGGGGACAACTTTCATTTTAAAAATTCCTTTTTCTATGACTACTGACCAATTAATGTTAGTTCAGGCTGGTGGTATTGTTTACGCTTTACTATTAGACAGCATCGAGAAAATTGTGATTCCTTCACAACAACAAATTCAAGAGTTTGAAGATAAAAGAGTATTACATTGGCACTCAGATGAGGATGAAACCCTTCTGAGTCTTTATCAATTATCAGATTTGATGTCTTACAACAGTTCCTTAAATCAGAATGTTAGTCTTCAGCATTTATTGGCTGAAGATAACACAGAAGTCATGAATAATCCTGTGTTATTACTTAAACATCATCATGGAATGTTTGCTTTAGAAGTTGAGCAAATTATTGGCGAACAAGAACTGGTAATTAGACCTGTAGGAAATGCGATCGCGCCACCAAAATATATTTATGGTTGCACTAGCTTGGCTAATGGAAATCTCATATTAGTGATTGATGGTGCCTTATTATTACAATCTGTTGAGATGCAGGCTACATTGGATGTAAGCGCGCTGCCAGAAAGTAATCTTCCTAATAATATATCCTTGCCATCATCAGACTCTAACTTGAAATCAATGCCATTATTGACTGCTTCTCAACCTAAAAATTATCAAGAAGAGCCACCTAGTCAATATGTAGAAGTACAGAAAAAATCTCAAGGACTAATTCTAGTAGTTGATGATGCCATTAGTCTACGACAAACTGTTTCTTTAACTCTGCAAAAAGCTGGTTATCAAGTTATACAAGCTCAACATGGTATAGAAGCTTTAGAGCAATTACAAAAACATCCCCAAATCCAAGTTGTAATTTCAGACTTAGAAATGCCACGGATGAATGGCTTTGAATTGCTTACTCATATCCGCAATCAGCCAAAATTTGCCAAGCTACCAGTAGCTATCCTGACTTCTCGCAGTGCAGACAAACATCGACAACTAGCTCAAGAATTAGGGGCGCAAGGTTACTTAACTAAACCATATTTAGAGCATGAATTGCTAGCGACTGTTGAGCGGCTCATAAATGCACAAACAACAAATGTCAACCACTTGACTACTGTTTAACTGAATCAATCTCCAAAATCACCCATCTTGTAATTGTAAAAAATTGGTGATTTCTGCGATCGGCAAAGGATGGGAGAATAAGTAACCCTGTCCAAATTCGCAACCAAATTTCTGTAAATCTTCTAATTGGATTTGAGTTTCAATTCCTTCAGCTACTACGGTAATCCCTAAAGAATTAGCAAAATTAATTAGAGTCTGGACTACTGCCGCAGACTCCACACTAACATTGACATTTTTGGTAAATGAACGATCTATTTTGAGAGTATCAACTGGAAATGTGTACAATTGGCTAAAACAAGAATATCCAGTGCCAAAGTCATCTATGCAGAGTTTAACTCCTAGATTATGAATTTTGTCCATAACTTGAGTAACAGTGTGAGAACCTTTGATCAAAGCATTTTCTGTTACTTCCAATCTAATAGCCGAAGGGGATATATGATATTCTCCTAGAATTTGTTGAATTTTTTCTACTAAGTCTAAGTGCTGTAATTGGGCGGCAGCTATATTAATATGAATTACTAAGGATTCAGCACATTTAAATTTTTGTTGCCACTGATGTAGTTGTTGACAAGCTAACTTCAATGCTAGTAAATCTAGAGAAGGGACTATTCCACTTTCTTCGGCAATTTTAATAAATTTATCTGGGGAAATTATTCCTCTTTGCGGGTGTTGCCATTGAATTAATGCTTCTAAACCGACTATTTTTTGAGAAGATAAACACAGTATAGGTTGATAGTAAAGGCAAAACTCGTTTTTTTCTATACTTTGGCGGAGTTCACTTTCTAGTTGAATACGCTTTAAGGTTTGCAATTGCATTTCGTTGGTAAAAACTATATAGCAACCTTTACCAGCACGTTTAGCTTGATACATTGCAGCATCGGCATCTCTAAGGATATCTGTTGGCTGCTGATAATTAAGTGTAGAAGGTAAAATACCAATACTTGCACCGATAGAAATTTGATACTTGTCAATCTCAAAAGGTGTATGTAATTCTTGGAGGATAGCACTAGCAATTGTTTCAACTACGTGAATTCCATCTTGGTTGTTCAGGAAAATTAAAAACTCATCACCACTCAAGCGCACAATTTTATGTGCAACTGTAATACAGTTATTCAATCTTTTAGCAACTTGTTGTAATAATTTATCACCTACTATATGTCCTAAATGGTCATTAACACTCTTAAAATGGTCTAGGTCTAAAAATAAAATTGCGTGTCCTATTTGCGGCTGCTGTTTCGCAAAGATTTCCGATAAATACTGCATTAGCCAAGCACGATTAAATAAGCCTGTTAATGAATCATGAAAAGCTTCATAAGTGAGTTTTTCTTCTCTTAGTTGTACTTCATTCAGTACCAATGTCAGTGCTTGAGTCCGCTCAATTACCTTCTGCTCTAAATCTTGATTAAGTTGATATAACTCGGCTTCTACTGTTTGGCGAGCAATGATTTCTTGTTGGAGTTGAGTATTACTTTCAGTAAGAGAACGGGTTAAAGTCAGAAGTCGCAGGTTCAACCGGATACGAATTAAAACTTCTATTGGTAAAAATGGTTTGGTGATATAGTCAACTGATTCTAAATTTAATTGTGCTAGTCTATTTTGATTTTCATTTCTAGCAATCATTAATATAACTGGAATTTTATGTAATATTGAATTAGTTTTAATGCGATGACAAAGTTCAAAGCCATCCGCTCCAGACATCATCCCTGCTGTCAAAATTAAGTCAGGCGTAATTTGACTTAGTTTTTGCCAAGCATCTTGTCCACTATTAGCTGTTGCAACTCGAAATCCTGAGTCTGTTAATAAAGTGGACAAAACTCCTAAATTGTCTAGATCCTCATCCACAATTAAAATCAGTGCTGCTGGCTCTGTTTGCATATATTTATGTGTAAAACTCTTAACTTTTGTGCAACGCTTCTAGGACTTGCGTATTAACAGAGTGATAAATAATGGCTTCACTATTATTTTGCACTGATCAGGACAAACTTAAAACAAGAGAACAATCATGAGCAAGATTGAGATATTCATTGCTTTTCCTAAGAGTATGATTATTTGATTGATCCAGTTACTTACAATACATCTATATAAATACTACAAGAACAGAATTATCATTTCCAGATGTAGTAAAGGAATTATTGTAAAATTTATATTTTTAAAATTTAAAGATTTGCTGCATCTAAAAGTTAGGTGACACTAAGATAATCATCTGCTCTGATTACTGAAATTATTCACTGAAATAGGCAGTTAAAAACTATAAATAATGTTGTGCAAACATCAGCTATGAGATCGATACAATCATAAGTCTTGAATTTATTTCTACCGAAAATTACTATTGGTATATTTCTCATTATTAATATTCATAACTTATCACTGAGAATTTACCTCAGACTACATTTTCATTAAGGCTTTAAAACTTTGGGTAAGAGATATAAAAAAGATTCTAGTAAAGGGTAAATACATAAATTCAATGTATGGTTTTTAACAAACCATCATTTTCTATCCTTGAATTTACAAGAAAATACTGTTTTGTCAGTGATTTTTGTGAGCCAGTTATTTTGCAAAACTCAACACCTAATTTTATGGGAGACATCAAGTTTCATCAGTCTCTTCCGCTAACTAGGACGAAATAATTTCTTTATATGGAGAAATTAATAGTATGTATTCACTTAACTTACTGACAAAGTTTTATTTGTATAGGAAATTTTGCTATGACTCTGATTTAAAATTTTACCGATAGCCATAAATTTATTACTTAACCATGACTTGAACAAAGTATAAATAGTAGCTAAAACGGCTATGAAGCTAGGAAAATATGTATTTACTAAAACAGCTAGAAAATCAACCTAAATTTACCTCGATTCTCATCAGTATGTTAATGCTAGTAGTTATTAGTGTAATTGACTACTTAGTGTCTACAGAGATTTCTGTGTCGTTTTTATATTTAATACCTGTTGGGATTTCTACATGGTGTACTGATAAGTACATAGGCTTATTTATCATATTGGCTAGTGACCTCATTAATCTCATCCTGAACCAAATGAAGAATAAATACCATTTAAATCCTTATAACCATTATTGGAATGCAATGACAATGCTAGTGTTTTTATTATTTACTAATTTTTTATTATTGGAATTTAAAAATAATTTGAAATCATTGGAGGAATTGGCACAAAAAGACAATTTGACTGGATTGAATAATCGAAGATTCTTTATGGAAATAGTCAATAATGAAATTGTAAAATCTGTCCGATATAAAGAACCTCTAACGTTGGCTTATTTTGATATAGATGACTTTAAAAAAATCAATGATCAGTATGGACATACGGCTGGCGATCGCTTATTACAATTAGTAGCTAATCAAGCTACAGTGACTTTGCGTAAAAGTGATGTGATTGCGAGAATTGGCGGCGATGAATTTGCGATTTTATTACCACGCACTGATTATGAAGCATCAGAAGTAGTGTTGCATAGGTTAAAAACAATGCTTGTCATGTCTATGCAGCAAGAAGGCCTATCAGTCACCGTCAGCATCGGTGCAATTACTTTTTATCATCCACCGCAATCAGTGAACGAGATTCTAGAGCAAGCAGATAATTTAATGTACATGGCAAAAAAGAAAGGTAAAAACCTATTGCAGCATGAGTTATCAAAACATCCTGCTATATGAAATTAATAAAAAACCCCAGTAATTTTACTGAGGTGATTAGGAGAAGTCCAAATGTCAATGGAAGATACCGATACCGAATTCAGCTTTTACGAGCTAACTAAACAAAAAACGTTACTAGTAGTGATGAAGAGTGAGTTGATAACCCTTTCTACTCAGCCCTTTGTCTCTCACTGTTTAACCGTGATGAGCAATTCAGTGAGGTTTAGTGTTTGGTTGGTTAGATCAGCTTATTGCTTTATATAAATAAATGTAACAAATTTGTAACGATTTAGTCAACAATAGTTGACACAGAAAAGTAAATATATATTATAAGTTTTTATTATAAGTATTATTTCTATATGGCATTCTTCAAAGGTTTAGTGTTGTGGGTGGTGATTATATTCGCCGAAATTCTGCACGGTACAGCACGGAAGTTTTTACTTGAGCCTTGGGTTGGTGACTTTACGGCAAGACAAATCACTGTGTTTACAGGGTCGCTCATGATTTTAGCGATCGCTTTTATCTCCATTAAATGGCTTGGTATCAATGATGTGATGCAACTATTGGCTGTTGGATTGCTTTGGTTAATCCTGACAGTGGGATTTGAGTTATTTCTAGGAAAGGTTGTGTTGGCTTATTCTTGGGAAAGAATTTTCTCTGACTACAACTTGCTTCAGGGTGGTCTGTTACCAATTGGTCTATTTTTGCTGACCTTATCACCTCTAGCTGCGGCAAAGATGAGGCACTTGGTGTAAATTAAGACTTTAATTTTGAGAATAGGGAAAAATTAAAATCAAATTTTCCCCATATATTTTTATTTCTCCATTGAAATTAATCCGGGAGGAATATCTCGGACTATCCGAAAAGGGAAGACTGGGGTAGAAGCAGCCTGAGCATAATCTGGAGTCAAGAAAACCTGATAATTATCAGCTTCTGAGGTGAGTTGTGCTGCCATTGCTAAAGCGATCGCCTTGACAAATTTTCGCACATCAGCAGCTTGTTCACCGACAATTTCGCCACCGCTTAAAGCTGTATTGGGTTGATCCGCTTGGTCTAAAGTGGTGCTGGGGTCTTTGACACTTAAATGAGTACCACCAATCACACCTGCTAACCATTTAGGAGCAGAAATCTTGCTAAATCCTATAACTTGTTCTGTTAAAGCTGGTGTACTTTTATCTGCGGAACTCGCCAAAATTAATGTCGGGACTTGGACTTTAGTTAAACCCGTGTCACCAAAAATTCGTGAAGTTGTGGGACTCAAAGCCATAACTTGTTTAACTCGATTATCCCGCAGTTGGTAACTGTTTTCTGGTAGTTCTTGGGCAATACATTGAATAGTTGTCCCAACACTCAAACTCGCTAATTGATTCCGACAAGTTTGTTTGAGTCCGGCTATTTGGAATTCACCACCCGCTAGTGCGAGAGCTGTCGCGCCACCAAAAGAATAACCCACAACCATGACATTATCGGTGGCTATTCTGCCAGCGAGAGGAGTTTTTGCCGTTTGATTGTACTTGGTGAACTCATCTAAAACAAAACTAATATCTTGGGGACGGTCTAAAAACTCTTGGGGTTCAACAATTCTGGTTTTACCTTTAAGAGCTAAATCAACATGAGTTTGATTACTACCAGGATGTTCTATAGCTGCCACTATATAACCGTGAGAGGCGAGATGTTCTGCTAAATAACGTAACTCTGTGCGAACTGACCCCAAACCATGAGTAAATACAATTAGTGGTTTATTGGACTCAGCAGCAGTTGACCAGTAAATATCGACAGGGATTTTGCGATCGCGTTTTTGATCATTTAAATTCCAGTTCTCAACCTGTACATTCGCCTTACCTGGTTGGCTGGGGTCAAAGGGTAAATTAATTTGGGAAGCTTGAGGCGCAAGTTGGGGAGACAGAGAAAGCATTAATTGTTGGGTACGCCAAAAATCATTATTCAAACTGCCCATGACAGTCACAGCTTGGGGTAAATTAATTTCCAAACGCTGACTTGGATAAGCTGCAATAAAACTCAGCACAGATAAGCCTTGGGGAGAATTTGCACCGAGAACTAAAGCTGCTCTCAAAGCATTTGCACCTGCTTTATCTTTGCGTGCTAAGGCTGTAGAGATGTCATTGAGAATAGTTGTACCAATTTGGGTATTGAGTAATCTACTGAGAGTCACCACATTCAGAGGTACTCTCATTTTCAGCGTCCCCAACAGAGAACGACGTTGCTCTTGTGATAATCGTTTGGTTAACCAGTCTAGACTGCGAGGAAATTCCCCAGTTGTAGCGGCGGTTTGTAAATCCGCTAGGGGAACAGATTCTGCAAATAAACCATAACGCACCACCACTGTATCAGCTGCCTGTGCAGAGGTGTTTAACCCAAAAAATTGGCTCAGAGTCAGCGCGCTCAAGCAACCAGCAATCAGGCTGAGATTTTTTCCGCCTCTTCCCATAAACATCCTCACCAATAGCTACCAAGGGGAATATAGCGGATATTGGTGTATTTAGCTACTGTTGACTAGGAAAATGCCAAGAACGACACTCAAGCCACATTTCATGAGGCTTGTATACTTCAAACAGCGATCGCTTTTGCTTAAGGTGTAACGGTTGCTGGGTGTATAGAAGTAATCTCACCAGAGTATCGAGTAAAGTCCCCAGTATTAAAAGTCAGGATATGAGTCAGCCCATGAACACGCATGACTGCAACAAGACGGGCATCGTGGACATTTACACCCATTACCCTGTACTGTAAAACGATTCGTCTCCATTCAGGATAAATCTCTGGTACATCAGGCAGTACCGGAAAGAGCGTTTCTAACCGTTGTAGCTCTGCTTCTGCTTCTGCTACAGTGAAGCCTAACCCGTTTCTGTCTACTGGACGGGTAGCACTTCGCCAGAACTCAACTAAGTTTTGTGATGCGACAAAAAGCCCAATTCCTGCAACTGCTAAGGTAGAGATTGCATTTACAGTATCTCCATACATGGGGTGATGTGGCTCAACGCTTCTCAGTAACAAATTAGTATCTACAAGGTAAGCCACTAAATCTCTTCATCCTCTTCATAGATTCCTGCCCGGCTTACGGCATAGTCGTCAAGTAATGGAGTATCTTTTCTGTGGCTAGAAGCCCATTCTTTAAATGCTTTCACCCATTCATCAGGGGTAGCGGTTTCATAAAATGGACGTTCAACTTTAGACTTCACCAACTGCAATAACATGGCATCAAGATGAGGCCTCACTGTTTCTTCTGACACATTTGTCATTTGAGCTAACAAGAAGGCAATCTGCTGGAGTTCTTGAGTGTGCGTTTCCTTAATTTCATGAAGCAGTTGAGGTTCACTATTTTTACCTATGGGTGTGCTGGTGTTCATAGGAATTGAGGAAATGAAGTTTGACAATTAACTTTACCTCAAACTACTGGATTTTAGGAGCATTGAGGTAGGCTTGGGGATTTTGAGGATCGAATTCTAAACCGTTAAAGAATTTTTCGACACCGCGTGAGGTGCTGGGGGGGATAGCTTTTGCTTGTCCGATGAGTGTAGCAGCTTCTCGCCATAAATCTTCCCGATTGACTGCATTGATAACGGGTTGGGGGTCAAAATCCTGGGGACGATTACCCCAGCGCATATCTTCGATAAAAAACCACAAATCATGACTTTTATATGGATAGGAGGCATTCTCCCGCCAGAATTTAATCATATGAGGGCTATTTTCGACTATACGGCCGTTACCGTAGTCAAACTTACCCATGAGGCGATCGCGCAACAATTCGCTAGGGATACCAATCCATTGGCGTTGTGATAAAATCTCAAATAATTCTGGTTTATTTTCGGGGCGATCGCACCACATCTGCGCCTCTAAAACCGCCGCCAATAAAGCTTTTGCGGCTTTAGGATATTTATCTACAAATTCTGCACGCACACCAAAGGCTTTTTCTGGATGATTATTCCATAACTCGCCACTAGTGACGGTAGAATAACCAATGCCTTTTTTAATTAAACGATGATGCCAAGGATCTACCACACAAAAAGCTTCCATTGAACCACCCCGCATATTAGCTACCATCTGCGGTGGTGGAACTACAATCAACGATACATCTCTATCTGGGTCGATACCGCCATGCGCTAACCACCAGCGCATAAAAAAGTCACCAGTTACCCGGCGATAAGGTACTGCACAACGCACATTTTCCCCACTCAAACTTTTTTTAGCAAATATTGATTTGAGGGGAGAACTATCTAGCCCAAGTTTTAGATCTTTATAAGCATTAGTAACAGAAATTCCCTGCCCGTTAACATTCATCCGCGCCAAAATGTACATTGGAATTTTGCGTCCATAGCTAATTTCCCCAGTAGCCATTAAATGCACCATTGGAAACAGCAAATGCGCTCCGTCTAATCCTTCATTACCTGAACCTAACATCAGTTTGTCGCGGATAATTGCCCAAGATGGTTGTCTTAAAACCTCTACATTAGGCATTCCATGTTTAGCAAAAAAGCCCTTGGCTTTAGCCACAATTAAAGGACAACAACTAGTCACAGGGACAAAGCCAAGTTTCGCGCCCGTGACTTCTGGTGTATCACCATTAGCCGCATACAAACTTGTAGGAGACGGAACAGTAGTAGAGCGATGTGTCAAAGTTGTAGATAAAAATGCTGCACTACTAGCTGCTATAAAATTCCTTCTAGTAAATTTTGTCATATCTCAACAATTAATTAAAAATATAGGTACTAGAAAAGAAAGGTAAAAGTTGATTTTTACTTTTTACCTTTTACTTTTTGCCTTTTTTAGTCTGCTTCAAGCTACAGATTTCAAACTGGGTATTTTTTCAACTTCTTGATATTGAATTTGCTGCTGATGATGTAAGAAATCGAGCAATTCGTGGCGCAGTTCATGATAGAGGGGATGATCTACAATTTCCGAAGGAATGCGAGAACGACCAAAGGGGATATCGACGATTTGACCAATATGAGCAGCAGGGCCATTAGTTAACATCACCACACGATCAGAAAGCAACAGTGCTTCATCCACATCATGAGTCACCATAATGGTTGTGATATGAGCCTGATTACAAATCTGCATCAATTCTGCTTGTAAAGATTTGCGGGTGAGTGCATCCAAAGCCCCGAAAGGTTCATCTAACAGTAATAGTTTTGGTTTAATAGCTAAAGCACGGGCGAGGGCGACTCGTTGTTTCATTCCCCCCGAAAGTTGTCCTGGTTTTTTGCGGGCTGCATCTTTTAAACCGACCATTTCTAAGTGACTAGAAACAATGCGATCGCGTTCTACTTTTGGTTTATGAGATAATACTTTATCAACCGCTAAAGCTACATTATCCCAAGCACTCAACCAAGGTAAGAGCGAATAATTTTGGAACACCATCATGCGTTCTGCACCTGGTTTTTTCACCCGTGTACCATCTACTTCCACATAACCACTAGAAGCCCTTTCCATCCCTGCAATGATATTTAGTAAAGTAGACTTACCACAACCAGAATGACCAATCAGAGAAATAAAATCTCCTTGCTGAATTTCTAAGTAAATATCTTTGAGAATAATATTTTTTTCACCATTGGGCGCAGGATATTCCTTATTGACACCGTGAATAGCAACAAAATTCTGCATAGGGATTCTCCTAGTATTGGGGACTGGGGACTGGGGATTGGGAACTGGGGACTGGGGAGAAGGTAGACAAGGTAGGAGATGAGAAAAACTGTTCCCTGTTCCCTGTTCCCTGTTCCCTGTTCTCTAATGACTAATGACTAATGACTATTGACTATTGACTATTCCTGTGGCGTAACTTTGAAAGCAATGTAGGACATAATTTTGTCTAAAATTAGACCTACAACACCTAAATATATAATCGCTAATATAATCTCACTGATGTTTGAATTGTTGTAAGCATTCACGATGAAAAATCCTAGTCCATCGTCAGAAAGGAGCATTTCGGCTGCAACTACAGCTAACCAAGAAAGACCAATTGCTATTCTCAACCCTGTAAAAATATATGGTAATGTTGCAGGAATAAGGACTTTGTATAAATTCTCAAAAAATGAGAGTTCTAAAATTTTAGAGACATTAGTATAATCTTTAGGAACCATCTTTACTCCCAAAGCAGTATTAATAATAATTGGCCATATAGCAGTAATAGTAATTACGAAAATAGCTGATGGATTGGGTTTGAGAAATATCGCCTGGGCTAGCGGTAGCCACGCTAGAGGGGCAACGGGACGCAAAATTTGAATTATGGGGTCTATCGCATCTCTTAAAAATTTATTGAGACTAATCAAAAAGCCAATGGGAATCCCAATTAATACAGCTATTAAATAGCCGAACATCACCCGTTTAAGACTAGCTAAAATCAACCAAAATAAACCTTTGTTTAAGCCTCCTTTATTAAAAAAAGGATTAATAATTAACTCCCAAGTATTGCTAACAACTTCAAAAGGAGAGGGTAAAGATGTATCAGATGCAAGGCTCATCAAGTGCCATAAGATTAAAATAATAGTAATACCGCATATCGGCGCAAAAATTCGCTGAGATAACCTCAAAAATAATTGTTTGGTTTTTTGATTTTGAGCTTTTGGTCGTGGGGAGGATGTTACCATATGCTTGAATTCCCTGAATTTACTGGCCATGAAAATTAACAACAATCTTGGCATTTTTAACTACAAACGGCAATGCTTGATAGATATTATTGCCCGTGTTTATAGTTTCTAAGTATCAGATATCAAATTCCTATTTGAGAATTACAATGATTTTACTTAGGTAGGTAAATCTGAATGAGGAAAAAGGGAAAGACAAATCAGAAAATAAGAGTTTAAGTCAGTGTTTTCATCTATCAAATTATAGTTTCTGTGTGCGGTTATTTTGCAGACGAATCCATCCGTTTTATTTATCAGAGATTACTAGGTAATATATGCAGGTGATTGACAGATACTTGTGTGTCACGGAATTGATGTCAGTTAGTCTGTTAGGGATTTCTACAATAGCTTGGGTTATTTTTCCTAACAAAAACAAAAAAATTATCTCGGCATTTACCGAAATACTTCACACATCAGAATATAAAGCGGAAACCTCTGACGTGATACTGTAGGATTAGCGTCAGAGTTTATACTTAATTTTTGTGAATAATACTTTTTTGCCAGATTTTATACCTTGATACTGATAAATTATCACTTTTTGGCGGAGGTTGGTTTATTTGCGCGATCGCGTCTAGTCATGGAAACCCCATCACCCCTCTTTGCAACACTTATATACAGACCTGGCGTGAAACTTAAGCTACTATAGTTTCCTATTGCCGTAGTGCAATTTTGTGTGTGGGGAGTAGTAAAAACGCATATGACAACTGTTATCAGGTCGCAAACCTTAGAAAATCTGGTTACAATTGCTGAACAATTCGCACTTCCAGGTAAAGTCACCAATGTTCAAGCATTTGGTAGTGGTAATATTAATGACACATTTATAGTCACTGTTGATGCTCAAGAACAGCATTTTATTCTGCAACGCATTAATACACAGGTATTTCGCCAACCCCAACTAATTATGCAGAATATGCGTACCTTCACTGAGCATATTCACCAAAGTTTACAGCGTAATCCTTTAAATCGGCGTTGGGAAATACCCCGTGTATTATCAACTCAGAAAGCTCAAGACTATTGTATTGATACAACTGGTAATTTTTGGCGTGCAATTAGCTTTATCGAAAATTCCCAATCTTTCGACACCATGCAGAGTCTAGAACAGGCACAGGAAATTGGCTACGCCTTGGGGATGTTCCATAACCTAATTAGCGACTTAGCACCGGAAAAATTAGCGGATACCCTCGTAGGATTTCATATTACACCGCTTTATTTGCAACATTATCAGGAGGTTATAGCGGGAATCACACCAAAATCATCTCCTGAAGTTAATTATTGCTTGCAATTTGTGAGCGATCGCACTAATTTTGCCCATATCCTAGAAAATGCCAAAGCTGAAGGTAAGTTACCTTTACGCTTAATGCACGGCGATCCCAAAATTAACAATGTCATGTTTGATACTGCAACTCAAAAAGCAGTGAGTGTCATAGATTTAGACACCGTTAAGCCAGGTTTAGTACATTACGACATTGGAGATTGTTTGCGTTCTGGGTGTAATCCGGCTGGAGAGGAAACATCTGATTGGGATACTGTCTATTTTGATACAGATATATGTCAGGGAATATTACAGGGTTATCTCGCAGTTGCCAAAGCCTTTTTAACAGAGAACGACTACACATATATGTACGATGGAATTCGCCTCATCGCCTTTGAGTTGGGACTGCGGTTTTTTGCTGACTATTTAGCGGGAAATGTCTATTTTAAAGTCAAGCATCCAGAGCATAACTTAGCAAGAGCGATCGTGCAGTTTAAGTTGACTGAAAGTATAGAATCTCAAGAACATCAGATTCGCCACATCATTCAAGATATGAAATGAAATGTAGGTTTAGGGGAGTGGTGAGTGGTGAGTGGTGAGTGCTGAGTAGTAGCTGGTGACTAATGACTAATGACTAATGACTAATGACCAAACAAACATTTTCTTTAAAACCGTTTCTTTCACCTGAATCTGCACCTGATTTAACGATTACAGGTAATATTAGCCGTGAAAATAATCAACTGGCGATTACATACCAACTAACAGGTGATTTAAAACAAGTCGTTATTCCTCCACTCGTAGATATACCAAATCGCAAAAACGAACTCTGGGAAAATACCTGTTTTGAGTTCTTTTTAGGTGTGCAGAATTCTTCCCGTTATTGGGAATTTAATCTTTCTCCGGCTGGAGATTGGAACATATATAGATTTGATGATTATCGTCGAGGAATGCAAGAGGAAACAGCTTTTAATCAGCTTCCTTTTATTGTGCAATCTCATCCAGATAGTTTGATGCTTTCATTGAATTTTGATTTAAATAAAATTATCCCATCTGTACAAGCTTTAGAAGTCGCAATTACTACTGTTGTGAAACAAAGAGATAATCATGTAACATACTGGGCGTTAGTTCACAAAGGTGCTGAGGCTGATTTTCATCTGAGAGATAGTTTCATAATTATTTTATGAATAAATTTTTCAACCCTATTCCCGATCCCCTAATTTTATATGCAGCCTCAAATTGAAACTCGATTTTTACGCCAAATGGCTTCAGGCGATCGCCTGTTTTTACAAATATATAAATTCATCGGTGCAAAAGCAGGTAAAAAGGTCTATATTCAATCTAATCTCCACGGTGCGGAAATCTCTGGAAATGCAGTTATACACCAATTAATTGAATTTCTCTTATCAGTAAACGAACATGATTTAATAGGCGAAATTTGGCTAGTTCCTGTTTGTAACCCGATGGGAACTAACGAACGCGCACAACATTTTTCACCAGGCCGTCATTGTGCTTATGAATATAAAGATTGGAATCGGATATTTTGGGATTATGAGAAACATAACAATGATTTAATCACCTTTGCTAAGTCCCAAATTCATGAAGATTTAGCAACGATTCGACAGAATTATTTAAATGTCATCAAGAAATACTTTGCCCAAAATTTAGAGGCGATCAATTCTCCTTATAGTGTCCCCTACACAGAACTATTTCGTTATCAACTCCAGTCTTTGAGTCTAGATGCTGACTATTTAATTGATTTACATAGTTCTACAAATCAAGGCTTAGACTATGTTTATTATTTCCGCGATCGCGAGTCAAGTGCTAAATATTTTTTACTAGATTTAGGAATTCTGTTAGATAAATATGATGGTGATGCTTTTGATGAAGCTTTTATCAAACCTTGGTTAGCTTTAGAAGATTGTTTGCGACAATTGGGTAGAGAAATTAAATTTGATGTCGAAGCGTGGACTTTAGAATTAGGTGCTGGTATGCAGATTAATCCTGATTCTGTAAAAAAAGGTGTGGAGGGCATCAAGAATTACTTAATTCAGAAAAATGTATTGCAAAATTTATCATGCACTTCATCCCAAGAAATGTATTTTGCTAAAAGTAGCAATCGCCAAAAATATCATGCGATCGCAGGTGGCATGATTCAAGCTAGAGTCCCTTTAGGTACAACAATCAAAGCAGGAGAAAGGCTATATCAAATCCTTAGCTTTAACAAGGAAAGTCAACTACCATCAGTGATTGATGTTGGTGCAGATGAAGATGGATTAGTTTATGATATTTCCACCAATCAAGCCGTAAATCAGGGTGAATTTGTCATGGGAATAATTAATTAGTTGATATTTGTTAATAATCCCTAGAGTCGAAATTATAAATATTTTAAAGATAAACACAGATTTAAGATAATTTGTAAAGCTCTGTAATTTTTGTCAAAAAAATCACAATATTTCCTTAAAATCAATCTCCTGATAGAAAGATAATTTTCCTTGATTGTCTGTTCATATCTGATTTTCAAGAAATCACAGCAAAATATATTTAGTAGTAGATTAAACTAAGATTAAAGACTAGTTCCCCGCACTTCTTAGGGTGAATTGATGTTTTTCGAGTGTGTTCGTCAAGACTTATACCTATTAAATCTCAACCATAAAATATAACGGTGGAACTGACAGTGACTAGTATTGATAATCACATCCTATCTTTAGCAGAAGCAGTATCGATACCTCAAGCTCCTCCTGAGTTTAAATCAGGTTTTATCGGCATTATCGGCCGTCCTAATGTCGGTAAATCTACGCTGCTAAATCAATTAGTGGGACAAAAAATTGCTATTACTTCACCCGTAGCACAAACAACACGCAACCGTTTGAGGGGAATTGTCACCACCTCAGATGCACAGATGATTTTTGTAGATACACCAGGAATTCACAAACCACATCATCAATTAGGTGAGGTACTGGTGCAAAATGCTAAAATAGCGATTGATTCGGTAGATTTAGTCCTATTTGTAGTAGATGGAACAGTAGCTTGTGGTGCAGGCGATCGCTTCATTGCTGACTTACTAGTTAACAGTCCCACACCAGTAATTTTAGGTGTCAATAAAATTGACGAACAACCAGAAAACCCCCAAAGTATCGATGAAAGTTATCAACAGTTAGCAGCTACCCATCAATGGCCGATAGTCAAATTTTCCGCCATAACTGGTGCAGAATTACCCCAACTGCAAACAAAATTAATTGAACATTTAGATTATGGCCCTTTATACTATCCGCCCGACCTAGTAACCGACCAACCAGAAAGATTTATTATGGGCGAATTAATTCGCGAACAGATTTTGCTGTTGACACGGGAAGAAGTTCCTCATTCCGTAGCGATCGCCATTGATAAAGTAGAAGAAACACCAAACATTACCCGTGTAATGGCTACCATCCACGTTGAACGCGACTCTCAAAAAGGGATTCTCATCGGTAAAGGCGGATCAATGTTAAAAGCCATAGGTAGTTCAGCAAGAGAACAAATTCAAAAATTGATTTCTGGTAAAGTCTATCTAGAGTTATTCGTCAAAGTCCAACCCAAATGGCGACATTCACGCGTCAGGTTAGCCGAATTAGGTTACAGGGTTGAGGAGTAGTCAATAGTCATTAGTCAATAGTCATTAGTCAATAGTCATTAGTCATTAGTCATTAGTTTCTTCTCCTTACTACTACCTTGTCTCCCTTGTCCCCCTTCCAATCCCCAATCCCCAGTCCCCAATCCCCAGTCCCCAATCCCAACTATGTCTTTGAACACTGGCTATACCTTAAATTTACCCAGAGATGCTTCACCTTTGCGGGTGTTGATTGTAGAAGATGATCCAATGATGCAATTGGGATTGGAACAATCATTAATGATTCATCCCCAGTTGGAAATTGTGGGACAAGCAGAGGATGGTTATTTGGGTGTACAAGCAGCACTGAAACTGAAGCCAGATTTAGTGGTGATGGATATTGGTTTACCGCGATTAGATGGAATTGCAGCTACACAACAAATTAAAGCTGCACTCCCCCAAACTCATGTAGTGATGTTGACATCCCATCAAACGGAAACAGAAATTATTGCTGCACTATCTAGCGGTGCAGACGCTTATTGTATCAAAGGTGCGAGTGTAGAGCGATTATTAAATGCGATCGCGGCGGCTGTTGATGGCGCGACTTACTTAGATCCGCAAATTGCACGGCGAGTAGTTGATCATCTCAAACCACCCACACCCACAGGTAACACGGCTAATTTATCAGGACGCGAATTAGAAGTATTAAAACTGATGGTAGAAGGTTTAAGTAACCCAGAGATAGCCGAAAAACTCTATCTTAGTCCCAACACCGTCAAAACCCACGTCCGAGGGATTATGAATAAACTAGCAGTAGATGACCGTGTGCAAGCTGCCGTTGTCGCCTTGCGTTCTGGTTTAGTTTGATTAATTAAAGGTTTGTAGTGAAAACTTTAGTTCTCTCTACGAGACACTGCGCGAACAGAAAAGGACTAAAGTCCTTACTACGAAATGAATCCTAGTGTTTTTACAAAGCTTGCGCCTACAAAATACCCTTCGGGAAGCAAGCTACAAAATTAAAGATTCTGTTTCCTAATGACTAATGACTAATAACTATTGACTATTGACTATTGACTATTGACCGATTCAGAAGACTGATTTAATCGTGATAGATGATTAAGTCGCCAACGGCGTAAACCATAAAAACCAGCAGCCACAATCAACATATAAGGACTGTAAACTATTAACCAAATCCCCAATTTTAATAAACCCACCGTAAAATTGCTTAAAGATTGAGTAGAATTATTCCAGGTTTCATACACTTGTGAACCCACTGCGCGTTGTGGGCTATTGCTAGAAATAGTAGCTTCTAAGTTTAAAGTAATAGTAGAATAGGCGACTTGATTCTGTAAACTTTTTAACTGAGCATCGATTTGTTCAATAGTTTGTCGGACATTACTGAGTTCTTTTGAAACAGTAAGTATATCCCTCACAGAACCAGCCCGATCCATAATTTTTTGCAAATTGGCTTCTGTTCTACGAAGATTATTTAATCTGGCTTGAAAATCAACTAACTGACTACCTACATCTTCTGCTGTAATATTACGGTTTTCAACTGTGCCTAATTTTGCTAACTCTTCTATAGTCGGTTCTAAAAGATTTTGGGGAATTCGTAGTTGTATAGACGCAGTATGACGAGAATTGCTGCTTGTCGGTTGATTTTCGTTTAAATTAATCAGATCACCTTGTTGTTTACTAATAATTTTTGTCACAGCATCAATACTTTTATCTACGGAATCCACCACTAAGGTCATAGCCGCTTTTTTGATCAATTGAGGACGGTTACGGGGTACTGATGCGGCTTCTGGATTTGCAGTAACATTCGCAGCTGCATCAGCCGAGATTGCAGCTTGGTTTTCTGACACACCAGGTGGTAAGGATTGATTAGCAAGATTTTTCGGTGCAGCTGCACAACTAGAAACAATCATCCCGCCTAATAGCGCACTCATCAATAAAGCTGATTGGCGTGGTAATTTTTGGGCAATAGATATAGTCATAATTAAACCTCAGATAGATGTAATAATTTCAGTATTACTGAGAGAAAATTGAAAGCTGGGATGGTTGCAATTTATGTAACCAAAATTTCCATAGAAAAGAATTTACTGAAATCAAGACCATATCTTTTACTACATCCTTCCTATACCCTATTTCTCTAGATGAATTGTCAAAATACATGAAACTCGCTACTAAATAGTTTTAGCAACGCCATCAACTCAAGCGATAAGCATGGAAAACCAACAACTAGGGAAAACGGGTATCTTCGTCAGTGCGATTGGTTTGGGTGCTATGCCCATGTCAATATATGATCGCCCCCCAGAATCGCAATCTATGCAGCTCATTCATCGAGCCTTAGATTTGGGGATAACATTTATTGATACTGCCGATTCCTACTGTCAAGATGAATCAGATAAACACCACAATGAACGACTAATTCACAAAGCACTCAGCAGTTACCAGGGAGATGTTAGCCAAGTAGTTGTCGCTACTAAAGGCGGTTTAATGCGTCCGAATCAAAGTTGGGTACGCAATGGCAACCCCGAACACTTGCGTCAAACTATCCGCGTCAGTTTTGAGGCGTTAGGTGGTAAAAAACCGATTGATTTGTGGCAATATCACTCACCAGACCCAGAATACACAATTGCCGAATCCCTCGCCCCAGTTAAAGAAGCCGTCGCCGAAGGCTTGATTCGGTTTGTGGGAGTTTCCAACTTTTCCGTCGCACAAATTAAACAAGCACAAGACGTAGTAGAGATTGTTTCAGTACAAAATCAATATAGTCCGTGGGAACGCCAACCAGAAACAGACGGAGTGTTAGAGTATTGCGAACAAGCAGGATTAACCTTTTTACCTTGGAGTCCCTTCGGTGGTCATCGTCGCCATCAAAACTTAGAAGAAATTCCCGCGATCGCCCACCTAGCTCAAGCCAAAGGCGTATCTGTATACTGTATCGTATTAGCCTGGTTACGTTCTAAATCTCCTTGTATCTTACCCATCCCCGGCGCAAGCAAACTTTCTAGCATCGAAGATTCAATAAACGCCGTCAACGTAAAACTATCACCAGACGAAGTCCAAAAAATAGATCAGCAGACAAAATAGTCAATAGTCATTAGTCAATAGTCATTAGTCATTAGTCAATAGTCATTAGTCATTAGTCAATGGTCAATAGTCAATAGTCATTACTCATTACTCATTAGTTTTGTCTCCCTTGTCCTCCTTGTCTCCTTCTCCCCAATCCCCAATCCCCAGTCCCCAGAATTTCATCCGTAGTGACACAATTTAAGGTACAATCAAAAACCTGCCAATCAATGACAAAGCTTGCTGACAGGAGATATTTGTATGGCCCGGATGTACTATGACGCAGATGCCAATTTAGACCTTTTGGCTGGAAAAACCATTGCTATTATCGGTTATGGTTCTCAAGGTCATGCCCACGCCCTGAATTTGAAAGATAGTGGCTTAAATGTAATTGTGGGACTATATCCGGGTAGTAAGTCAGCCGAAAAAGCCCAAGCTGCTGGTTTAACGGTCAAAAGTGTGGCAGATGCGGCTAGTGCTGCCGACTTGATTATGATTTTGCTACCTGATGAGGTACAAAAAACAGTTTACAAAAATGAAATTGAACCAAATCTCAAAGAAGGCGATGTATTAGCCTTCGCCCACGGGTTTAATATTCACTTTGCACAAGTCGTACCTCCTGCGTATGTAGACGTTGTGATGGTTGCACCTAAAGGCCCTGGTCATTTAGTCAGACGCACTTACGAACAAGGACAAGGTGTACCCGCATTATTTGCTGTATATCAAGATGCTACAGGTAAAGCACGCGATCGCGCAATGGCATACGCTAAAGGTATCGGTGGAACTCGCGCCGGTATTCTCGAAACCACTTTCCGTGAAGAAACCGAAACTGATTTGTTCGGCGAACAAGCAGTGTTATGCGGTGGTTTAAGTGCATTAATCAAAGCTGGTTTTGAAACCTTAGTAGAAGCGGGTTATCAACCAGAATTAGCCTATTTTGAATGTCTGCACGAAGTTAAGCTAATTGTAGACTTAGTAGTTGAAGGTGGTTTAGCCACCATGCGCGATAGTATCTCTAACACTGCTGAATACGGTGATTACACCCGTGGGCCTCGCGTTGTCAACGCCCAAACCAAAGCAGAAATGAAGAAGATTCTCAGCGAAATTCAATCTGGTCAATTTGCACGGGAATTCGTATTAGAAAACCAAGCTGGTAAACCTGGATTTACCGCTATGCGCCGTCAAGAAGCTGAACATCCCATTGAAGAAGTCGGTAAAGATTTACGCGCAATGTTTAGCTGGTTGAAGAAAGTTTAAAAAATTCTTTGAAATCTAGCAATAAGACGCAAAGGTATTCCAAAATCCTTTGCGTCTTTATTTTTTGGTGTTAAATTGTCAACAAAAGGCGACATTTAACGACAGTTAAATTTAAATTTATGTTTAACCCCAAACTATCCACAACTTTGCGAATATTTACTATCTTATTGCTGAGTAGTCCCCTATATATCCAAAATCAAGTTACGGCGCAATCACAGCAGGCATTATTACCTTTTTTCGATAATGTAGATAATCCCGTTCCTGTAGGTTTTCCCAGAGGACAACGAGTAGATATTACACCACCTGCGCCAAAATTAAATGCTTTCGACCAAGCTGTACTTAATACCTGTGGTGCTGTTGGGACAAAAGTAAATCGCCATCAATTTAAACAGTTATTATCTCAGCATCCAGAGGTACTACAAAAACTACAAAAAGTGACAGGTGGTGAACTGTTACCAGGACGTAAAACCAAGACACAATTTATTGAAGACTTAACTAAAATTTGGTTTAAACGACGTGGTTTTGAACACATATTCTGTGGTGAAATATATAACGCCAATGATATTGGTGGGTTACATTTTTATGGCAGATATTTGCAACTACAAAATCAAGGTATTGCTGGCAGACTCCCAAATAATCAGCAACGAGAAGAAGTTGTCCCAGGTGTAATTTATACGATGGGTGTAGTAATCAAACAAGGCAATAGAATTATCAGAGATGTCATCAAAGGTTATAGCTATATCAGCAATGCCGAAGAAATGTTAATAGATACTACACTCGCATTTAAAAAGCAAAAGAATAAAGAAGGAGCTTGCATTTACAATGTGCGTGATCAAGAAACAGGCAAAACTTTTCCTAACGTTTTTGTAAGAAAGGATCAGGCAATTATTACTTTCTACCCTGATGCTACTCCCCAAGGCGCGAAATGCAGACATTAACGGGGAATAGGGAACAGGGAATAGGAATTGTCTGTTGGGGGTTGCTGAATCAGAATATGAAATGCCAGAAATACCTTTCTTTTCCTTTGTTCCTTTGCGCCTTCGCGTGTTAGCGTAGCGGGGCGTAGCCCGATAAATTCATATCTCAATTCAGCAACGCTGTCTGTGTTGGGGGATTTAAGTAATCATTGCTATTAGCTCACCGACTGCGTTCAAAGGTCGGTGAGCTATTGTGTTTTTAATTCTACCGTTCGATGAAAATTACAGGCAGACTCAGCCATATTACTTCTTTTGAATGATGTAATTTTCTCCTCAAGATAGAACCTATAAGCAGAATCCAACCGTTATTCTAAAACATATTGCAGGCAGAGTCATAAATCAAACTATATACACATTTTGTGAACATCTTTGTGTTGAAACTGCTTTATTTATGCGACATCAAAATCAAATTGAGGAGTGAAATCTACTGCTATGACTAATCCAAATGAACGCGAAACTGATCACCAAGAAATCAGACAAGAATCTTATACAGATGCTAACGGAAATACACATACACACGTAACCAGAAGTACATCAACTAATAATAATTCTTACCAAAGTGGCTATGTGCATGGACGTAACACAGAACGGAGATATCAACAGGCTGACTTAGCTGGACGTGATAACGAAAATACAGCTAATGGTCTATTGTTGGGTGTTCTACTGACTTCCTTGATAGGTTTAACTGTCGGTGCATTCTGGTATTTTAATCAACAGAATGCGACGGTTGATAACAATGCGCCAGTAGAAACTCCTGTACCGAATGCTAGCGCGACTTCTCAACCACAACAAACCACAATTATTGAAAGAACTAGAGAAGTCCCCGTTGAAAGAACTAGAGAAGTACCTGTTTTCATCCCGCAACCCTCTTCTGCACCTGCTACGCCACAAATTAATGTGACCATTCCACCCCAAGAATCTAGAACACAAACATCACCTAATATTGCACCAAGTAATCCTCCCAGGGTCAACAACGGAAGTAATACTTCTACCCAAACTCCGGCTACTAATTCCACAACTAGTCCCACGCCACAAGTTGACTCAAATGATAGTGCTGTTGGCGATAATAATTAATCAAAACATTCACACCGGCCAGTAGGTTGGTTTGACGCAAGGAAACCCAACGCCGATATCCTACATTTAATACACTATTAGTCCGCCATAAAAATTATGACAGGTCATAGCTCCCCGGCTTTCAAACAGTCGGGGAGCTATTGACTAACAGGCATGAAGTTTTGTAAACAATTGCCAATTCTATATTCTCTGATCTCGATATCCCCCTAGAGAATTGCGGGGAGGATAGGTGCTGTGATGATATTCAAACCTAAACTAATTGGGTCTGGATAATCTTTATGGGTAATCAATATATGAAAATTGGTTGGTTAGAAGCGGCTTTTAGTAATCCCATTGAAAAGAGCAGGTTATTACAGCAACCTAAAAAGCTTCAGGAAATCATGAATGATGTTCCGGCGCGTCAATGGTTGTGGGAGCAAGCCTGTCAAAGTCATGACTTAACTTTGGCCAGTCAAGCAAAGGATTTCATTATCATCATGATGAAGTCTTCCCGATTAATTTGGTGTGGAGGTGGAAAGATATCGCCAGATATTTATGAGGAAGCCTTATCACGCACTTGGGAATGGTTTAGCAAAGAGATGTCTTTAGCATATAACCCAGAAAGAGCTAGCTTTGTCACTTGGTTTAACCAAAAGTTGAAATTTAGAATTTTAGATGTCATTCGTGAAAAGGAAAAGGAAGACAAAAGAAAATATCATCTTCCTATTGATGAAGAAAATCATGAATGGATGTATCCTCCTGCGCCTGAGCCGGAGCGTTGGCATGAAACTATTCAAGAATGGCTGGAGTTAATCCAAAATCATCCACATTCCCTGAGAAATTGCCGAATGCAGAATCATCCTGATGTGAATTGTCAGTTTTTGTTGATGCACATTTTGCAGATGTTGCGCGACTCAGGAGATTTTTCTTGGGATGCTTTGGCGCAAAAATATCAAGTTGAATCTTCTGCACTGAAACGATTTTGCAAAACTCGCTGTTTCCCTATCTTCAAACAGTTGTTATCTAATTGAGGATCGGGGAGTTTGCGGGTGTAACGGTTGAAGATCCCTACACCCCCTAATTAAATGTTTTTTCTTATATATCATGACTGAACCAATCACAATTACGATCGCCCTTACTGATTGTCAACAAGCTTATCAGTTTGCTAAACAACAACCAACCAAGGAGCGATCGCAACAAGTTTATCGTAATACTTTAGCTGTCTTAGTCACTCAGCGTTTTTTAGAAAGGTTGGGTATAGAGACGGACTTAGCAGCTAGCCACTGTTGGAATCCCTTAGAACAGCAGTTAGAAAACATTGCTGATTTGTATATTCCCAGTTTAAACGGATTTTTAGAATGTCGTTCCCTCCAGAAAAGCGATCGCAAATGTCACATCCCCCCAGAAGTTTGGTCAGACCGACTTGGCTATGTCATCATTCAACTCGATGAGCCTTACCAGGAGGCAAAGATTTTAGGGTTTGTGGAATCTGTTTCTGTCTTGGAATTACCACTGAGTTACTTAAAACCCCTTGATAGTTTATTAGATTGTTTAACTTCCGAACCTCAAGACCCAGTTGTCAAATTGAGTCACTGGCTCAAAAACGTATTTGAATATGATTGGCAACCCTCTAAAAACTTACTGCAAATCATGAAAGCTTCGGTGACTAGGCGTGCTGAACTTGACCCACAGCGTGGTGATATTCCCCTACGCCAACAGGTGGAAAAACTCTATCGCCACCAGTCCAGTCATCGGGGAAAAACTATCCCTAGTCATCTCGATCCCCAGCAAGCCTTAGTAAATCTCATCCAAACCACTCATGATGACGAAATACGTTGGAAATCTGCGGAATTACTGTGGGAATTAGATCCTAAACATCCTGCTTGTCCCGTCATCAGTGCCAAGGACTTAGGAATTTACCTGTTAGGTTATGCGATGGTTCTCATCGTGGGGATTTTACCTAAGCCAGATGGCAGGATGTTAGTTTTGCTACGTGTGTATCCCCCAGAACAACAACCCCAAATGCCGACAGGCTTGAAGTTAATCGGATTGGATGATGCTGGTGATCTATTTTTTGAAGTAGAATCACGCCCACAAGACAATTATATTCAGTTTAAGTTTACAGGGGACAGAGGCGATCGCTTTAGTGTGCAGGTAATTTTCAATGATGTCAGTTTTACTGAAGATTTTTTGCTTTAACTGATCATTAACTGATCATTGCGGAATTCTGCACAATCATGCTTATCTAATAAATAAATTCCTTCCCTCCAGCCGCTATCTCTTGGTTATGCTGTCATCATCCTCTAGACCACAACATCCCGAAAATGTAACTGTCGTAGTTGAGATTAGTGACGGTAGTTTTGTTGACGGTTTTTCCGTGAGGCTCAAAATTCTAGAAGATGGTCGGACTATTCAAGATGATGATGATTTACCAGATATTCCAGCTGCACCAGAAATCCCACAGTTATATGAAGACTGGAAAGCTATTTCCCTAGACAACAGTCGGAGACTACAAGCAGTCCCAGCACAAGTCACCAACGTGGCGACATTAGAAAATTGGAGAACTAGAGCCGAAGAACTAGAAAACTTATGTCGCAGGTGGTTTCGGAATCAAGCTTTTAATAGTTTGCGCGATCGCATTCGTGCCAATACTAGAGTTAGCCATGATCAATCTGTTCCCGTTATCATCAAATGTAAGGCAGACAATGAACAACAAGACGAAGTCCTTCGCAGAATTCCTTGGCATACATGGGACTTATTTACTAAACTTCCCAATGCTGAGTTCGCTTTATTCACCAAATTTCATCGGCCAGTCCCCACGCTCACAGCACCAGTGAGAGTTTTAGCGATTTTTGGCAGTTCTCAAGGTGGTTTACAACTAGAAGAAGATGCCGCCGCCTTACAACTGCTCGAACAGCGTGGGGCGCAAATTGAGAGCGTATCTGAGCCAGATGAAGAGACACTTTCTCATTTACTGTTTGATCAAGAATGGCAAATTTTATTTTTTGCCGGTCACTCATCCAGTGAGGGAAGCGGGGGACAAATTCAAATTAGCGAAGGGATAAACTTACCCTTAAAGGCCTTAAAACAAAGGTTAACCAGTGCAGTGGAAAATGGTTTGAAATTGGCCATTTTTAATTCCTGTGATGGCTTGGGAATTGCAGATTTTTTAGGCGAGTTGAATGTACCAGCCGTCATTGTGATGCGAGAACCAGTCCCAGACAGGATTGCTTATAAATTCTTACTCTACTTTTTGCGGGAATTTTCTCAAGGTACACCCCTATGTTTAGCCGTGAGGAAAGCGCGCGATCGCCTGGAAACTTTACAGGGAAATTTTCCGGCTGCATCCTGGCTACCCACAGTCTGCTTAAATCCCAATCAATCAGAATTTGTCTGGCCGAGTATTCAACAAGAACCACCACCAGCCCCAATCGCCGCAGATATTCCTCCAAAAAACGGTGTATCATTATTTGTACGCTGGCGTTCCCTGTCTTTGCAGCTTCAAATTATGCTGGGTTTAATTGCCGCAGTGGGAATTTTTGGCGCGACTGCTTTATGGAAAACCAACCAATGTCAGATTTTTCCCTCACTTTGTACTCAACCTGATGATATTACCCTGACTGCTGCTCATGTAGACAAATATATTAGCTATGGTCAAAAGGCAATTGCTGATAGTAGAGTCCAACTGAGTGAACCTTATTTGTCATTAAAAAAGCAAGGCATTGCCGCATTTGCTCAAGGTAAATATGACGTAGCAATTACTATTTTTGATAACCTACGAAATCAAGCAAAACTCAATAAATCTGCCCCAGGTTTTAGTAAAGCTGCTTTAGCTGCACTTCAAGATCCAGAGATTCTCATTTATCGTAACAATGCGATGGTGAATCTGCGGCATAATCAAAACCCTAGTCTGCCAATTTACACCATTGCGGTTGCTGCACCCTTAAATGTTAACTTCGGTATGGATATCCTTTTCGGTGTGGCTCAAGCTCAAGATGTAGCTGTAAATCGCAAGGATTTCAACTTACAAGTTGTGATTGCTAACGATAATAATAATCTCAGTCAAGCACAAGAAGTTGCTAAAGTTTTAGCCAATGACAAAAATATTTTAGCTGTGGTGGGACACTACACCTCTCCTAACACCTGTGCAGCCTTAAACATTTATTCTCCAGAAAATTTAGTAGTTATTTCTCCCACCAGCACAGTAGTAAATTTCCAATCCATTCCCAATTGTAATGACCCCAATAAGGTCTTTTATCGCACCGTTTCTTCTAGCAGAGTAGAAGCTGATAGTTTAGTGCGCTATCTCATTGAGGAACTCAAAAAAACCGCACCCAAAGTAGTTGTTTTCTACAACTCACAAGAGGGATTTAGTAAAGATTTGTTTGACCAATTTGAGCAGGTGATTAGAGCCTTGAATGGACGTATCATTAATAAATTTGATTTGTCTGACCCTGCATTTGATACTAGTAAATTACCGCCAGAAGTGACTAATGCTGATGCTTTGGTACTATTGCCTGATGGTGGTACTAACAATAGTATGGCACTGCAAAAAGCCATTGAGATTGTTAAACTTAATAAGGGGAGGAAGCCGATATTAGCGGCAAACCCTATGTATCTCCAGGAAGTTATTAATAAAGCTCAAGATGACACTATCAATAGTTTATTCTTAGCAGTAGATTGGCATCCTCAACAATGTGGAGCGGAACAGTATAGAAAAGAGAATAATGAATACTGGGGTGGGGATTTAAATCGCAGAACCGCCTTAGCACATGAAGCGGTGCAAGCAGTAGTGCAAGCAATACAACTATCAAAGCCAAATGTCACTCGCAAAGAAATTCGACAAAAACTATCGGAAACAGGTATTCGCTCTGAAACAGCCGCATCTAGTGATGTGCTTGCAGGCTCAAAAATCAGATTCGATCCCAGGGGCGATCGCATAGAATTTACCACACGCGTAATTGTCACTGTCAAGCGGGTAAAAGGCCGGTTATCATTTGAACTTGTGAAAGATCCTTCTTGTCCTCCCAAGTAATTTTGCCCTTAAAATAGGTAAAACAGCCTCATGAGTACAAAACCAGATTCCAGCAACCATAATCTACAAAATGCACCCTGTCCTATCTGCGGTTCACAAAATTTTGTGTGGGGTCGTACCGTAGGCGAATCACCATCACAGTGGGTGTATTTTCGTGCTGATGATGGTATGTGGGGAGACGGAAAAACAATGTTAGCGCGTGAATGCAGTGATTGTCATAATGTCCAGTTATTCACACCTTTTGAGTGAAAAAAACAGGAAACGATCCAAAAACCAATACTGCATATTTTACTTTATGCCCAATGCCCAATGCCCAACAATAATTTATACTTCACTCCAATAAAAACTTTTTTCTAATTAATTTTACCACCTGCTAACACCTGTTCAACTGTTAACTGAATCTCTGGAAAAATGGCAGAAACAAGTTGCTGACTGCCACTAAATTCGTGTTCTTCGTATAATCCTTCTGATAATAGCAAAATAGTAATTTTTGACTCAATCGGATCAACAATCCAATATTCAGATACTTCTAAAGCTGCATATTCAGAACGTTTGTGGCGATAATCACGTTTAATTGAGTCCGGGCTGACAACTTCTACTACTAATAAAGGCGCAGATTGGCACACAGCAGACTCATCCAAAAATCCCATCACTTGTGCTGATGGAACAACATAAACATCAGGCAATCTTGACTTCCGCCATCCTGTTCTTACTCCCGCCTCTCTCAAGCATAACCAAGGTAGATTCAAACGCTTGATTTCTGCATCAAATGATATTTCAATAAATTCGGCAATCAGTAGATGTCTAAAAGTTGGTGGATGAATAAGTTCTAGTTTCCCATCCACCAGTTCATAACGACTATCAGTCCCATCGTCAAAAGCAAGATATTCTTCAAAAGAGTAGAGATGGTGTGTAGTTGTCTGTGTCATGGTTGAATCTAATTAGGACAAGGGAATAGGGGTGTAATGATAAAAAATAATATGACCTACCACACAAATATCAATATTTTCTTATCTTAGCGCATAAATTATCACAGTTTTTAGGATGCGTTAGTTACTGACAACCATGATTAACACCAGTAATGATTTAGAGTGAAACCTCTTCACGTAATGAGACTTTGTAAAGTTATATTACCAATATCGTGTTTTTTACATTAGCGAACGATATCCCCTCAGAAGGTGCAGAGCAATTTGCAGAAAATCTTCTCTTTATCAATCTGCTAACTCACTGAGTAGGGAGTTATTTTATGGTTTTTAGCTAATATATGAATTCGACTTGATTTGAAGAAAAAATTTCATTAGTGGCGTATTAAGACTTAAATGTTGCATTAAAACATTGATTTTATCGGCGTTTATCCGCGTTTATCCGCGTACCCTGCAAGAAGCAAGCTACATCTGTGTTTAATTTTTTCAATTTAATGCTGTTGAGCTAGTAACTAAATGCTTGCAGTTTAGACATTCCTCATCAATTAGTTGTGTTCTCTTCATCTAGAAAAACGAAATATGAGCCAATCTTCTACAAAGAATATACCTCTGCACATTGTTTTAGTTGATGGTTCTGATATCTGTCTGACTGGAACAACCGAGTTAATTAAACATCAATATCCTGATGCCAAAATTAGCACAGCGCAAACACCAAATGAGGCGATGAGTCAAATCACTACACTACAACCTCACCTCCTAGTTATGGATATTTGTTTACCAGAAAAAAATAAACCAACAGCACAGACTCATATAGGTTTAGAATTCTTGCAGACATTAATGCAAATCTATCCTAAATTGAATATTCTCGTTCAAAGTGCTTATGTTAAAAGACTAGTGCAAATGAAACCGGCTATTGATAATCATCAAGGTGGTTTTGTGATTGCTGATAAAAATATTACTAGTCAAGAAATGTTATTGAGAATATCTGGAGCATTGAGGGGATTTACCTGCATTAAGGAAATTACAGATATTGATATATATCCCAATATCTATGAAAAATTAAACATTAAACCAGAGATATTAAAACTACTCAGCCTTGCTTTTAATGAGGGTTTGCAAGATAAAGCGATCGCTGCACAAATTCGCGTATCTGAACGTACAGTCCGCAATCACTGGGATACACTACAAAATGCTTTGGGAATTGATTGTGCTGAGTTAAGAAATCAAGGTAAAAATATCAGAATTATGACAAAAATTCGAGCGAGAGAAGCAGGTTTAATTGATTAGTTTTTAGTTAAGGAATAAAGTCCTGACTACTAACTTAAATTTTCTCATCATCGGTGCAATATTTTTTATGAATTTTCAATCTCGACAGGATATTTGGTTAATGTATGCCACTCAATTATTAATAGTTGGGTTATTGATTGGCTATTTAGGTTTTGTTTTCTGGTTAGGAGTGCGTTTGATTGTTCTATCTAGTGGTGCGGTGATTGTGATTTTGGCGATCGCTTCCTGGCGACGGCAACTCAAACGCCAAAATACTATCTCTTCAGATGACACAGTAAATTTACTGCAAGCTGATGTTTTTTTGAATCACATTAACTATCGAGAAAGCAAAATTCCTGATGCTTCTCAAGTGCTGTGGCAATCAGTTAAACAACAAGCTGTCACTATTCACCAGATTGCTGTAGAAATTTCACAAGATGAATCTACTTTGACTCCAGACTTACTAGAAACTCTACACAGCATTCTTGACTTGATTGATCGCCTAGTCCAAGGGTTGCAAGTTAATACTAAAGTGCAAACACCATACTATCAAGAATTGACAAAACAACAGTTACAAAGCTGTTTAACTAGACTTCAAGATACTCAAGATCAACTCCAGGAACTACATGATCAAATAGCATTGGATAACTTAGGAAATCCCATGCTGAATCATACATCTGTTATCTCTTCACGATTGCAAACATTGATTAATGAAAATACCAGAGGCATTATAGAAAGTTAACGCATATGAAAAAATTTATTTTCCCCATAGGATTTGTGATTGGTTTATGTGTGAGTTTGTTGAGTGCTTGTACAACATTCACACCTATCGATTCCTTTGAAAGTGCCGATCGCTATTTGCAAGAAAATTTATTACCCAATATTCAAGTCGATTCACAACTTGTTTCTGATAGTAGTAGCTATAGTGTGGTGATTCCGCCTCTAGTGGATTCTACGCCCAATCCAGACAACTTCCCTCTGTACGGTGCAAAACCTGATAAAAATCCCAACACCGTCTATATCGAAATCTATAGTTCCGCAGAAAAAGCCAATGGCGAACGCACAGATGAACGTTGGTTAGTTGATGTCGCAGAAAAATTCAATCAACAACGTCAAACCCTCCCCACTGGCGAAGTTATTCAAGTAGGTATTCGCAATATTCCTTCAGGATTAGCAGCACAAATTCTAACCGCCAAAAAAGGCCAACCCGCAGGCTATACACCAGCTACAAAAATGTGGTTAGAACTACTCAAATCCGAAGGATTATCCCTCAAAGAAATTGCTCCTGCTTTAGTTCCTAACCAAGCTATCTTTGCTATTCAAGCACAAGCCTATAAGGAAATTGCTGAAGGTGGAGAGGTAACGTTTGATCGGATAACAGATGCGATCCTCTCCGGTAAAATTCAAGTCGGTTACTCCAATCCTTATATTGGTTCATCAGCTTTAAATTTTCTCCACTCTTTACTGTGGCGCGCCGCAGGTCATAGTCAAGATGGAAAGCCATTGACTATTGCTGAACTAGAATCACCCAACGTCAATTCCGTCTTTAGTATTTTTCAGAAGCAAATAGCCCTGACAACCCCCACATACTTAGACTTAAAGCAAATTTGGATTCGTGAACCAAAGAAGTTTCAAGCTATTGTCATGGCTTATCAAAGCTATGTGAAATTAAAGAAACAACCAGGATTTGAAAAACTGGCTTACGTTCCTTTCGGTGTTCCTGAAAATTCACCATTAGTAGGATTTGATTGGAATAGTGCAGCTCAAACACTAGCACTCCAGAAATTTGCTACCTTTGCTACCTCTGCACCAATGCAACAATTAGCCAAAGAACAGGGGTATGAAAACACTCAATATCTGCAAAGTAGTAAATTCCCTCCCATCCCATCTGGGGAAGTATTGAAAGCCGTGCAAGCATTTTGGAAACAACGCAAAGATGGCGGACGTACCGTATACATGGAAATGATTGTAGACACAAGCGGTTCAATGGAAGAGCATAACCGACTCAAAGCCGTTCAGGAAGCCTTGAGATTTGCTAGCAAACACATCAACCAAGGTAATCAGATTGGGTTAATTACCTTTAGCGATCGCCCTGTACGCAGAATTGCACTTGCTCCTTTTAACGAGTTGGAACAAAAACGATTATTTGCAGCCATTGAGCAATTACAACCTGATGGTGGTACAGGACTCTACGACGGACTCGCCGTGGGTTTAGCAGACTTGATGGCCAAGCGTAAAGTCGATCCCAATGGTAGATTTTATGCGTTGTTACTCACCGATGGAGAAAGAACCCACGGACTGGAATTAAACCAAATTCAGGATGTCATCAAACACAGTGGCGTAAGAGTTTATCCCATCGCTTACGGGCAAGTGAATCAACAGGAATTAGAAGCGATCGCTGCTATTCGCGAAGGCAATGTCTATCAAGGTACACCGGAAAGAGTACAAGTCCTACTCAAAGACTTATTTCAGACGAATCTTTAGATTGCACAAGGGTGTAGGGATGTGAGGGTATAGGGGTGTAGGGGAAGATTTTTTATCAATTATGAGGTATAAATCATAAAATCATGAACATTAAGACGCAGCTTCTCAAAACTTTAGGAATTAGTTGGTTAGCCTTTTTTATCACCGGATTGTTGATTAGTTTGCTGTTTGCCATCCCATCTGTCACACTACTAATTGATCGCAGTTATTGCCCGACAGCAGAATGGCAACAGGTAGTACAAGATTACACTGAAATTTATCAACAATATCAGCAACGTAGATTGCAAGTAACATCTGTGATTTTATTTAGTAGTTTAGGGGAAGATAAATTATCAATTCCACCTACACCGGAAGCAATTAAACAGTTACAAACCTACGGACAATCACAATTACAAAAGCAGTTACAACTACAAAAAATGTATCCCCAAGCAAGAGTTTTACAGTGTGCGAAATAGTCATTAGTCATTAGTCATTAGTCATTAGTCATTAGTCATTAGTCATTAGTCATTAGTTATTAGTTATTGGAAATAGGATTTTTCTTCCTTGTCTCTCTTATCCCCCTACACTCTTATACCAATTCTCCAAAATTAAGCAACAAATGCAAAGCTTGAAATCCAGGTGTTATCTGACTTTCTTAATTGCGAATTGCGAATTGCGAATTGCGAATTGGCATTACACCCCCAAGTCCTCTTTCAAGTTAAGATTTTAACTAGTGAAAAAACTGGGGCTAATTTATGTTAGATGCTTTAATTGAACCGTTGCAGTATGGTTTTATGCAGCGATCGCTTGTGATTGCAATTTTAGTGGGTTTGTTGTGTGCGGTGGTGGGTAGTTATTTGATGGTGCAAAGATTAGCACTTTTGGGGGATGCTATTAGTCACTCGGTTTTACCTGGACTGGCGATCGCTTTTATGGTGGGGGCTAATATTTTTATTGGCGCGTTTATTGCCGGGGTTTTTAGTACGATTATCATTACCTGGATTAGAACGCGATCGCCTATTAAAGAAGATGCTGCAATGGGGATAGTTTTCTCCGCCTTTTTCGCACTCGGTGTTACCCTCATTACTTTAATTCAAAAAGATAATAAAATCGACCTCAATCACTTTTTATTCGGTAATATTCTCGGCGTTACTATTAATGAAGTCCGAGACACAGCAATTATTTCCACTATTGTTTTAGTAGTAATTGTTCTGCTATATAAAGAACTACTATTTTTTACATTTGACCCTTTAGGAGCGCAAGCCGCAGGTTTGCCTGTTAATCGCCTCAATTTTGGCTTAATGCTGCTAATTGCTTTAACAATTGTCGCTAGTATGAAAGCGGTGGGAGTAATTTTAGTGTTGTCTCTCTTAATCACCCCCGGAGCTACTGCTTATCTTTTGGTCAAACGGTTACACCAAGTGATGATTTTAGGTGCAAGTATTGGCGTTTTTTCTAGCATTAGCGGTATGTATTTGAGCTACTTTTATAATTTGCCTTCTGGCCCAGCTATTGTATTAGTAGTTTCGAGTCTATTCCTGTTAGCATTTCTATTTAGTCCCAAACATGGTGTTTTAATTCCCACAAATAAGTGAACATAAATATCTGTAGTTCTGATTAGGCAGGGGGCAAGGGGGCAGGGAACAGGGGGCAAGGGGATTTTAGCCTAGTTTACATTTCTTAAGATAGTTAAATTTTTTCTCACCGACTTACTTACTTTGGAGTCCTATCGGTACATACACCACTGAAGAATTAAGACAGATGAATCCAGAAGATGCTTAGTATACAGAGGCTAAAATAAACGCCCATAACGGGCTACTGGTTGATGATTCAGCCAAGCCCACATTTGATCACCATAACAAAAATGCCACCATTCTTTGGGGTTACGTTGAAAACCAGCTTTCAACATGACTTCACACAATAACTGACGATGGGCATGATAGTAATGAGCATAGGGGTGATCCTGATCAGCATAGTAATCAGGATGCGATCGCACTGACATTTCATCAATAGGCGAACCCATATCAATTACTTGTCCAGTTTCATCCACCAATGTAATGTCTACTGCCCCACCTGTACTATGAGGAGGCGGCGTTTTTTCATCCATACTCGGTACAGCCCAAATTTCATACACCGCTTCCCAAATCTCTTGACGCTGCTGGGGTGTTAACTCGGCTTCAGTTAAGCCTCTTTCCTGTAGGGCAGTAGCAAAACTGTAATCTACCATAAACTGCTGTACAGCTACCGGACGATAACCATCAAATACCTGAATGCGCCAGTGAGGACGCAGTGATTGCAGGTAATTCTGAGCTTGAATTAAATTTTCCACCACACTCTGGCGGAGATAATAAGGAGAATAATCTCCATAACTCGCACCCAATTTTTCATAAGGATGGGGAGATTCCACAGCAAACATTTCTAAAGGAATCTCCGCTAGCCGTTCACCACATTCCCTAATAGGTATTTGATGATAAGGCCTAATTTGATAAGTTTGCATTCACTCTACTCACAACCACAAATTTCGCACATCAGCTAATTGTGGAAAAAACATAGTCAATAGTCAATAGTCAATAGTCAATAGTCATTAGTCATTAGTCATTAGCCAGTAGGGGCAGGTTTTGTGAGGTATTCACGTTAGAAAATAGATATTTTGATTAAACCCACCCGTACATTAGTCAATAGTCAAGATATTTTGATTAGACACACCCTTATCACAATCAACAGTTATCTGTTTCTATATTGACCTTGGAATTGATTATTAGTATATGGAGTGTAGGGTAAGTCTGGCTGGGGAACTTGATTAGGTTGCTGCCAAATAGAATTGCCGTAATTATGAGGGACTAATGGCTCGACTTTGACGTTAAAATTTTGGCGAGAATTACGAATAGTATAGGGGCCGATAATTGGTGATGTTCCCGTAATTACTTGTGTTGTTTGTGGAACCTGACTCGGCACAACTTGATTGTTATTAAAGTTACTAGAGAAACCTGGTTGGCTATTTGTGGTTGTTGGTTGGACGTAACCTGGTCTAGTATTTAACCCTGTACTAGATGGTAGGGACTGACTGTTGGGTATATTGTAAACTCCAGATGGGGGATTAATTGTGTTTGGTTGCAGATAGTTAGTAGGAGAGTTTACGCGCGTACTTGGTGAAAGGCTTTGTTGATTATTGAAATTATTATATCCAGGTAAGCGAGTGTAATTGACTTGGGGATTGATAATACTAGTGGGTGATAAAGTTTGGTTAGGATAAATGGGATTAGGTGAATTTTGTACTAATCTATTGTCATCATTACCATTTATAGAGGTAGTATTTGATGGGTTTGTCCCATTCAAACCAGATGTGTTTTGATTGTTAATTAAATTAATATTCGTTGATAAATTATCAACTGAATTCGTACTCTGGTTATTTCTATTAACTGTTTTGGCTTCTGTTGTCGCAGAATTTGATGTAGCATCTGCTGAATTAGTCGAGAAATCCAAAGACTTAAAACCTAATAAATGATTATTATCAGTTGCGCCAAAGCGTAATAAACTTTCTGCTTCTGATACGAATAGATTTTTATTTTGAGGTGGTGCTAGGGCGTTGAGATTATTAGGGACAGGATTAGGTTTTTGAGCAGCCGATTTTTGTTTAAGAGCATCCAACAACGAATTGTTATTTTTATTTTCGTCAGAGTTAGTAACAGTTTGTGTTGGCAAAACTGGTTGTGGATTGTTACCAAACAATAGTGGTAAATTATCAATATCTGCTGCGATCGCTCTATCTTCCCGTGACAGCGAAGCCCCCAAAGGATCGGAAGAGTTCAAAGCAGCATCATTGCGCGCACCAAATATATCTGGGTTGGCCCAATACTCATGAATTAGTAGCCCAACCACAGATAAAAATATAGCAGTTCCCCAAAAACTAGGTCGCCCCAAATTCATTAATCGCGCTTTCAGATAGCGTAAATAAGCCGGAGGATAATGATTGTTTTTCATGGTCATTAGTCAATAGTCAATAGTCATTAGTCAATAGTCAATAGTCATTAGTCAATAGTCATTAGTCATTAGTCATTAGTCATTAGTGAACAGGGAACAGGGAACAGGGAACAGGGAACAGGGAACAGTTTTTCTCATCTCCTACCTTGTCCCCAATGCCCAATGCCCCATGCCCATCGTCCATTGTCCCGCCATACTCTACCTTTGAGCAACACGTATTAATAAAAATGTACCTATCCCCAAGAAAATAAAGTTAGGCAACCAAGCACCTATGAAGGGAGAAAATACTCCAGCTTGTCCTAGTGCGCCGGTGATAAAGCTAAGTAGGTAATAAGAGAATATGACAATTACGCTAATCCCAAAACTTGTACCTCTTCCTGTACGTTGGGGTATGGTTCCCATAGCTGCACCGACTAAGCCAAACACTACACAGACGAAAGGTAGGGCGATTTTTTGTTGAATTCGTACTTCTAGTTTACGGATTTTTTGGCGATCGCCTCCCAATCTCTCTACGGTTAATTGTTCCAAGGCTTCGGAAATGTTCATCTCGCCATAGTCACGGCTTCTTTCTACCAAGCTTAAAGGTGTGCGGGGAAGCTTTAATTGTTGCTTTTCAAATCTTAAGATATTGCGGTAAGAGCGATCGGGCGCAACTAAATAGATTGTACCGTTATAAAAATCCCAGACACTTTGTGAGCCATTCCACTGGGCTGATTCTGCAACCACAATCTGATTTAAACCTTCTGTGGAGCGATCAATAATAGTTAAGCCTTTCATCTGTCTACCATCAAACTGGTCAGCATAAAATAGGCGTGTCAATATCCTGTTTTTCGTCCCGTCTGACTCTAAAACGTCTCGATATTCAGGATAAAAGATATTCTGCTGTTTAATTGTTGGTTTATCTGATTTAATGGCTGCGTTTAAGGTGAGAGTAGCTTGATAATTGGCTGCTGGTGCGATTTGCTCATTAAATACAAAAGTCATCCCAGTCACCACAAAGCTCAATATTACCGCCGTCAGCACCATCCGATAAACACTGACTCCACAACCCCGCAAAGCCACTAATTCACTTTCACTAGAAAGACGACTATAAGCCATCAAAGTCGCCAACAGTGTAGACATAGGGAAAGCTAAAACAATGAAAGCCGGCAGTTTTAATAGAAAAACCTGAACAGCAACATTAACTGGTAGACCAGATTCTACAACTCTACGTACCAAATCAAACACTGCATCAACAGTGACACCAATTGACGAAAAAGCCCCCACTCCAAACAAAAAAGTTGGTAGCAGTTCACTAGCCAAGTAACGATCCATAATCGTAAAAGGCAGCAAAGATTTCAGGCTGTAAAAAGGCGTAAACTGTTTGGATACCATAGGTTTTTAGTCAATAGTCAATAGTCAATAGTCATTAGTCATTAGTCAATAGTCATTAGTCGTTAGTCATTAGTCGTTAGAAAACAGGGAACAGTTTTTCTCATTTACTACCTTGTCCCCAGTCCCCAGTCCCCAATCCCCAATCCCCAATCCCCAGTCCCCAGTCCCCAATCCCCAATCCCCAGCCCCTAAAGTTGGAAATTATCACCTAAGTAATACTGCCGCACGAGGGGATTGTTGTATAGTTCTTCGGCTGTGCCGTAGGCGAGAATTTGCCCTTCACGCATGATGTAGGCTCGGTCTGTGATGGCTAGGGTTTCTCGGACGTTATGATCTGTGATTAAGATGCCCATGCCGCGATCGCGTAGTTGTGCGACAATATGTTGAATTTCATGCACTGCGATCGGATCAACGCCTGCAAAGGGTTCATCTAATAGTAAAAATTTGGGGCCTTCTCTTCCGGCTGCTAAGGCTCTAGCTAATTCGGTACGTCTTCTCTCTCCACCAGAAAGTTGAATTCCTTTGCTTTTCGCCACTTTTTCTAAGCGGAATTCATGTAAAAGTGTGGCTATGCGCTTTGGCCATTCCCGTCGCGGTACGTTAGTTTGCTCTAGCACTAACCGGATATTATCATGGACTGACAGTTGACGAAAAACACTCGCTTCTTGTGCTAGATAGCCAATGCCTAATCGCGCTCTTTTGTGCATTGGCAATCCAGTAATATCTAAACTATCTAACCAAACCTTTCCCTGATTGGGTTTTTCTAAACCTGTAGCAATGTAGAATGTTGTCGTTTTACCAGCTCCATTGGGGCCTAGTAAACCGACAATCTCACCCTGAGATACAGAAAGATTGACGCGATTGACAATGAGTCGCTTGCCGTAAGATTTGTGAATATTTTCTAAGACAATTTTCACTATTTGCGGACTGTGTGAGTGGTTGATGCTAATTAGCTGGTTTGAGTGCTGGTGTTTTGGGGGCTGGTGTATTATTCCTTGTGTCTAATTCTGAGTCTTCAACCATATAAATAGACTCTACTTGACGACTCGATTGAGGTAAGGCAACAAAACGCCCTTCATCAATTAAATATGTCACCTTTTCGGCGCGGATGCTATTACCGCCTTGTTGCAAAATGTAGACGTTACCACTGAAATCAATCCGGCGTTCTTTGCTGAAGTATTGGGCTTGTGCGGCTGTAGCTTGAATTTGGCGAGCAGGATACAGCATTTGGACATTCCCACGAGCCGTAATCACTTGGTTTTTTGCGTCGTATTCTTGGATGTCAGAGCGAATAGTCAGGGGACGATTTCCTGTTGGTGTTTGTGCTGTAGCTGGTTGTAGTTGTTTGGGTAGAGTTAAAGCAGCCAATACTGTAGCCTGCAATACTAAAGTTAATCCAAGACAACGAATTTTTGATAAAGAAAATTTATAGCGGGGTAACATAGCGATGGAAGATGGGGAATTTTGACTGCTATCTTAAATTATCTCCAGCATTTTTCCCTAACAAATCCCAGAGAGAATTAATTAGGATAGATACTAGCTACAGTTTTGACGCTTCACTAAATCTTAAAGTTTCTTCTCTATTCCCGCTAATTGCTCCAGCAATTTCCACTAAAAAACTGTGTTTTGTGCCAATCCGATCACACCAAATGCTTTAACTGCGTGCTTGCTTTACCATCGCGATCAAAGTATGATGGGCATCTTCCGAATCAGCTAAAACATGATCAAAGGGAATGCGAACAGGCAAATTCTCGTCATTGACTTGTGCGATTAAGTCCATACCTTGAGCATCAATAGCTTGCATTTGTGCGGCTGTTGCTTCCAAGACTCCACCAAAAAACTGAGCGTAAAGTAGTACAGCATTAGCGTGATCCTCATTCATGTGGCTGCAAATGCGTGAGCTAACTTCGGGAGAAAACTGATCTGCCATAGCGCAACAAGGAGTTACCAATAAAACAACTGCATCAATTCTAAAATACGTTGCGTTAAATTACTCACAGCCAGCAAATCACAGGAAAATTGACATTTGCATTTTCTATTTCCTGCTGACGGCGGCTAAAAATTTAGTTACAATGCTCTGTTTGGCCGATGCAGACGGGACTTGTAAAAAATACAATAAATTTATATTTGTCAAGTAGTTTTTACCTGTGGTTACGGAAATCTGACAGCTTAGACTGTAACAAACGTACTCAGCTAGTTTATGGTAGCGAATATCAGATGAGCGGAATTAGGAAGCGTCAAATAGTGATTGGGGATGTGCATGGTTACTATGAAGGACTAATCAATTTATTAGAAGCGATCGCTCCTGCTACTGAAGACGAAGTATATTTTTTGGGAGACTTGATTGATCGTGGCCCCCAAAGTTCACAAGTAATTGATTTTGTCAAAGACAACAACTACAAATGTCTATTGGGCAACCACGAGCAGATGTTATTAAATATCTTGACTGGTGAAAATGTCCCAGTAGCTTTAATGCAAGCATGGTTACATAGTGGAGGACAAGCAACTATTACCAGTTACCCAGATGCTACCGTTTCCCTAGAACACATAAACTGGCTTAAGAGTTTACCAACCTATATTGATTTAGGAAATATCTGGCTAACTCATGCTGGTGTTGATCCCAAAAAAGCCATCCGAGAACAATCCGCAGAACAATTTTGCTGGATTAGAGACGAATTTCACACCATAAACCAGCCATACTTTGCTAATAAACTAATTGTTGTAGGTCACACTATTACTTTTACTTTCCCTGGAGTGAATCCCGGCCAATTAGCCCAAGGTAGAGGATGGCTAGATATAGATACTGGTGCATATCATCCCCGTAGCGGCTGGTTAACTGGATTTGATATGACAAACAATTTAATTTACCAAACTAACGTTTTTACTAACTGCTCACGAAAACTACCCCTATCAGAAGCAGTAGTCAAAGTTGAACCAGAAAAAATAATAGCTCGTCGTCATCAGCAACGAGTTTAGGGACTGGGGATTGGGGACAAGGGAGACAAGGGAGACAAGGGAGACAAGGTAGGAGATGAGAAAAACTGTTCCCTGTTCCCTGTTCCCTGTTCCCCGTTCTCTGTTCCCTATTAACTAATGACTAATGACTATTGACTAATGACTATTGACTAGACTACAAAACACTACGGATATTGTCACGATAACTCGCGGTGTCTAATCCGTCACGTCCATTGCTGGGTTGACGAGCAATAGCAGCTTGTAAAGCACTGATGCGATCGCTTGTGGCTGGGTGTGTACTTAAAAATGTTGGGGCAGAACTGCCACTTCTGAGCAATTTTTGCATAAAACTTACCATCCCACTGGGAGCATAACCAGCCCGTGTGAGAGTTCTTAAGCCCCGCTTATCAGCATCAAATTCATCTTGACGACTGCGGGGACGATTGAGTGCTAGTTCTACACCAATTCCTACGGCGGTATTGCGTTCTAAACCCGCAGCTGTCGCCACACCACTAGCTAATGCTCTTTGCTGCATCTGTTTAACTAGATGTTTACCACTAATATGACCCCATTCATGGGAGATGACGCTAGCGAGTTCCGCTTCATTTTCTGCGGCTTTGATTAAACCCGTGTTGACGTAAACAAAACCCCCCGCAGTTGCAAACGCGTTGATAGCTTTATCTTCTACCACCTGAAATGTAGCAGGAAGTCTAGGGCGATCGCTACTTGCTACTATCCGCTTCCCAATTTCTTCTACGTAGCGATTAATTTGCGGATCACGATTGAGTTTGACTTCATTACGTAATTGCTGATTCATTTGCGCGCCAAGTTCTACTTCCTGACGATCAGATATATTCGATAGTTGTAGTATTTGCGCCCCTTGGAATAATAGAGGTAATAAATCTATGGCTCTACTAGGTAAAGGTGTAGTGATACACACACTCACAGCTACCACTACCGAAATCAACGGATAAAACCAGCGTCGTCGCCAAAGATGATAATTTGCCATCCAGCCTTTCCTGTCAATCATAAATTCGGTGAGACAATTCTTGCAGGGAACAATTAATCAAGACGTACATACAGCGTTTAAAGTTGCATTCAGCACTCAGGGAAGGAGAGTAATGAGTAATGAGTAATGAGTGCTGAGTAATGAGTAATGAGTAATGAGTAATGAGTTAGGAAATCAATTCTACCTTGTCTACCTTGTCTACCTTGTCTCCCTTGTCCCCAGTCCCCAGTCCCCAATCCCCAATCCCTCTAATCTTCCGCCTTAACGGCTGTAATAAGCGATCGCACTTCTTCTACTCCTTCAGAGGGTTCAAAGGAGAGGGGGAATTTGCCTTTGATGAGCATACGTAAACCTAAAGGCGCGATGCTTAGTAATCCTCTTAAGTCTTGGAAGTAGTTACCCACAACTTGCAAACCAAATTGTCTTTCATCAATCCAGCCGCCTGCTTTGACTAGTTCTACTAATACTTTACGATGGCGAATTGAGCGACTGTCACTCGCTTGTTTGTGGGAGAGAATTTCTTGTTTAATTTTGGTGATTTGCTCTAAGGGGGAAACTTCCATTGGACAAACTGCATCGCAGTAGAGACATCTGGTACATCCCCACACGCCTTTAGTCCCTTCGTTGTAATTTTCTAGGCGATTGGCTGTATCTGTATCGCGGGAGTCAGCAACCATACGGTAAGCTTTAGCCAGAGCATGAGGCCCTACAAAATCGGGATTGACTTCCCGTGCATTACATTCTGAGTAACAAGCACCGCACATAATACAGTTACCAGTTTGATCTAATTGCGATCGCTCTTGTGGTGTTTGTAAAAATTCTCTTTCCGGGACTTGTCTAGCGGCGGTACTAACATAGGGTGCAACAGCTTCTAAATTTTCCCAGAAACTATTCATATCCACGACTAAATCTTTAATCACTGGCATATTTCCCATTGGGGCGATGCTAATTTCTGGAATGCCATCGCTTTGTTGTGGTAATCTTGCTAGTTCATTGCCGACATTTTCCTTACAAGCTAAGGCGGAGCGGCCATTAATTCGCATCGCACAGCTACCACAAATCGTATTGCGGCAATTTTTGCGAAAGGCTAAAGTACCATCCTGCTCCCATTTAATCCGATTCAGGCAATCCAAAATCGTATTACCAGGTTCTGTCTCTAAAATGTAATTTTGAACTATGGCAGGGGAATTATACTGTTGTCGAATGATTTTAAAATTAACCTTCATGAGTTCTCACCGAAATTCTTAATTTAGTGCATCAGTCTCAAAAACTTAAATCAATTAATGTGGGGATTTTTTGTTCCCGTAGCCTGGCGGGATAAAATTTCTGGAGTGGGTTGCCTATCCAAGATAAATTTTCCAGACGGATTTGTGATTTTAGATTGACAATCTTTGTAGCTAATCCAGCCCAGCGTGTATTTTAGATTCCTGCTGCCAACAAGTAGGACGTTAATACCTGACTTTTGCAGTAGGATTCCCAAAAGTACCAAAAAACCATCTAAAATCAAAATCCCAAACTACAAATTGGTGTGATCAAGGCTAGCGGTGACAAAAAATCAGCTATATATATTGTTACCCTTAATTCTTGGACTAGCATTAATAGGCTGATTGTTCAAGAGAGACTGAATCTAGTTTAAATATAACTATGATCATCTTTGATGACAGCAGCACCATCAGACTGATTTATGTTGCTGACAACCACTCAAGCATTAACAGCAGCACTTTAATCCCCAATCACAAATCTATGGGAAAAATTTTTCCGGGGAAGAAAACCTGCATCCAAAACTTTTGTCTTGGGTAAGCTATGCTAGCACTCAATCTAAAATTATCCGTGTCAAGGGGGTTTACCAGGAATGAATATAGGTTTATCCTCTATATTGTCTGTCTACCTACGATAAATGCTCTTCAACTTATTCACACATCTTGATGCCAACATCTACAAATGGCAATGGTTATAAAATCCCCGTACACATCGCTCAATTTTATGTTTTTGGTTGGATGGAAGCTGCAAAGCTAAGAATAAACATCCACGAAGTCGCGTGTAGTCTTCAGCAAATGTCAGAAAATTTATTCTTCCCATAGACAGACGTACATAAAACACTAGCCCTTCTGCTCACGACACAATAAACTAGGAGGTTAATACTCATGGCTTTTTATCTGGCTTGAATCAAGTAAGCTAAAGGATATAACTTACCCCTCAAAACTACTCATCTAAATTTAGATTAATTTTTATAAAAGCTATACAGCAAAACTCACTCTTCCTGATGAACCCTACAAAAAATCCTAGCCGCTTTTTGTTGCGAGGAGCTAGGGGATTTAGATAAAACTTTACTTTTAAATTAAATTAAAAAATAAACAATTATTTTGCTATTATTAGTCCATGCTAGTATTTAATATAAAATTACGAAGTCACAAAATTCAGAATCAACAGCTGTACAAGTACAGCTAACACTGCTGAGTTTCTTCGTAATCTAGAGACAAAAATTTCATGTCTCGACAGGTAGGACAAAAGGGTGTATGTCCGTAAAACCATATTCCAATCCCATGCTGTCCATAGTTTAAGAGGAAGTAGAGGTAAACCCTGACAACTCAAGGGCTATGAAGGAAGCACCGTCAGAGGAAAATCAGCAATTTCTTTGGTCTACAACTTATTTGTAATGGTTAGACCAAACGAGAAAATGATTGCCTTTCCGATGATGAATAATGGTTGAAAATGCCGTAAAATCACCGAAAATAATGCCTGTGTAACTCGTGGACTCTCATCTGTTGTGGTCATCCACAATAGAGGTACTTGAGGATAATATCAGCAGGAATTCACCCTAAAACTTAAAGTCCCCAGTAGCTTTGTATAGATGCTAAAAAATCAAATACTGGCAAAGGACAACATAATTTATCAGTTTGGAGAGAGTAAGGAAAATTTGACCATAATGAGTGAAACTGCAACTGCGCCTTTAACTGGAAAAGCACTGCTAGCGAAAGTCAAAGAACTTTCTAATTTACCTAGAAGAGAAAGAGCCAAGCAGTGTGGCTACTATACTGTTACAAAGAATAACCAAGTCCGTGTCAACCTCACCGATTTCTATGATGCTTTGCTATCGGCTAGAGGAATTCCTCTGAGTCCAGAAGCACCAAAAGATGGCCGTGGTCGTGAACCGACATATCGTGTTAGTGTTCATCAAAACGGTCAAATTGTCATCGGTGCTACCTACACCAAGGCGATGGGTTTAAAGGCTGGTGACGAATTTGAAATCCGACTAGGTTACAAGCATATTCACTTGATTCAATTGGGTGAAAGCGATAAAAAGCTGGCTTCTGACATAGATGTTGAAGACGCTGACGAAGACGTGGAAGACGAAGAATAAATTTTCTGCTATTTGGGATGAGTTTCTGAGGAATACTTGGTAACTTATCCCTAAAACCAGCGAAAGTATCGTATTCCTAATTAGATAAATTTATCTAATACCAAAATCACGATTAGACCCCTTGCAGATGTTACCAGTTTTGGTAAAGTCTTGATTAATCAACAAGACATTCATTCTGCAAGAAATCTATCGTGATTTTTTTCTTTAGTCTGACCAATTTCTCCGTACCATTCATCAGCAATTTACTGACATCGCTACAAGATGCACCAGTAATAGTTGTGGTGATGGTATTTTTTATGGCTTGGTTGGGGTGTTGGCTACCAATTGCCCTAGTCTTACTCAGATTACTACATTGGCAGCCAATAAAACCTTTACAACCAGAACAGAAATTACCGTTAATTGTCTCACTCTATCTATTAGCACCTTTGATAGTTTGGGGCGTGATTTGGTTAACTAATAGTTCTTTCTCCGACTACGGAGTTGTGGCTAATTGGGCCATGTTGGGTTCTTTAGCACTAGGTTTGGGGCTGGGACTTGTCAGTATAGTTATGTTGTATGCCTGTCAATTTTGGTTGGGTTGGTGTGTCTTTAAAGAGTTAAATATCAAGCAAATAGCATCTATCTTGCCATCTATTTTATTAGTAGCGTTATTAGTAGGTGGGATAGAAGAGCTAGTATTTCGGGGTTTTTTATTAACGGAATTAGAGCAAGATTATTCTGTGTGGGTAGCGGCGGTAATTTCTAGTGTGATTTTCGCACTCTTGCATCTAGTATGGGAACAACAGGAAACACTCCCCCAATTACCCGGACTATGGTTACTAGGGATGATGCTAGTGTTAGCGAGGATATGCGATCGCAGTCATAATTTAGGCATAGCCTGGGGATTACATTCCGCTTTAGTGTGGGCGATCGCTACTATAGATACAGCCCAGCTAGTCACTTATACAGGGAAAGTCTCGGAATGGTGGACAGGAAAAAACAACAAACCCCTAGCAGGAGTCGCGGGAATAGTTTGTGTTTTAGGAACTAGCTTGATTCTCTGGGTGTTGTCTGTGTATTTTTAACTACCGTATCGCTATATAATTCCTTTTTTTGCGGACAATTTCCGTAAAATTTCCCTTAAACTCTGATGAGTTTATGTGTTGTATTGGATATTATACCAGTTCCATTTTGTATTTATAGCCGGGTAATATTGCGTTAATTACACATAAAATCTCAGCGTTTTTTGGTGTTCATTTGTGTAATTAAATTCGTGTAAATATTCTTAGAGATTAATTTATATCTTCGATTAAAACTATATGTAATTTTAATGAACTATAAATATGACAGTGGCAAAAAAGTTCAATTTAGCTCTGTGGCAACTGATGTTAATAGTTGCAACTTCTATATTTGGAGTTGTGGGATTAGGATATGGAGTATTGAATATAATTTATAGCCAAAATGCAATTAGTAGCACTAATCAGAGAAGATACAAAAACTTTGAAGGATTATTTTTGGTTATACAGAACAGTAAATATGGTTACATTGATAAAACTGGAAACATAGTCATTAATCCTCAGTTTGATTCTGCTAGTGAATTTTCTGAAGGATTATCACTAGTAAGAATTGGTAGTAAATATGGTTACATAGGTAAAAAAGGGAATATATTGATTAATCCTCAGTTTGATTACGCAGGTCAATTTTTGGAAGGGTTAGCAATAGTCAGAATAAGTGATAAATATGGTTATATCGATAAAGCCGGAAAAATAGTTATTAACCCTCAGTTTGATGATGCTAATAGCGAATTTTCTGAAGGATTAGCAAAAGTAGAAATAGGTGATAAGTACGGTTACATCGATAGAACAGGGTTGATAGTGATCAATCCGCAATTTGACTCTGCTAGTAGTAGATTTTCGGAAGGATTATCATTAGTAAGAATTGACAATAAGTATGGTTACATCGATAAAACCGGAAAGATGGTCATTAATCCTCAGTTTGACGATGCTAGCGGATTTTCTGAAGGTTTAGCACGAGTGAGAATTGATGAGAAGTATGGTTATATCGATAAAACTGGAAAGATAGTCATTAATCCTCAATTTAATTCTGCTAGTGATTTTTCGGAAGGATTATCACTCATAAAAAGTGATAATAAATATGGTTATATTGATAAAACTGGGAAGATAGTCATTAACCCTCAGTTTGATTTTGCTAGTGGATTTTTCCAAGGATTAGCAATAGTCAACATTGGTAACAAGTATGGTTACATAGATAAAACCGGGAAGATAGTGATTAACCCTCAGTTCGATTCTGTTGGTGGATTTTTTCAAGGATTAGCAATAGTCAACATTGGTAACAAGTATGGTTATATCGATAAAACTGGGAAGATAGTCATTAATCCTCAGTTTGACTTTACTAGCGAATTTTCCGAAGAACTAGCAGTAGTCAGGATTGATAAAAAGTATGGTTACATCGATAAAACTGGGAAGATAGTGATTAATCCTCAGTTTGATTCCGCTAACGGATTTTTCCAAGGATTAGCATCAGTGCAAATTGATAACAAGTATGGTTACATCGATAAAAAAGGGAAATATGTCTGGAATCCTAGTAATTAATAACTTGTCAGTGGTGGAGACAATTATCAATTTGCTAAGGTAGTCTCAATAGAAAGTTTATATTAATTTATACTTGTAGTCTAATAGAATATTATTTAATTTTTAAGAATGCGATCGCGTTGACTTTGAGGGGCGCGATCGCAAACCGTTCTAAGCCATGAAATTAATCACGGCACTAATCAGATGATGGGTAATGGGCAGACTATCAATCACCATCGCTAAACACAACAGCATCATATAAGAGATGGAGAAGAGAAACACATCTCTAGCTGTAGTACGGTCTTCAGGGTTGTGTAACAAACACCAAGATTTGCGGATAAATAAACCGCCTAAACCGGCGGCGAAAGCAGCGTAAATAATGCCGCTAGCGTGGAGGGGATAAACGAGTAACAGCGTTGAGAAGACTGTTATCAAGGTGTAGTACCAAATTTGCTTGACGGTAACTTCGGCCCCTTCCACTACAGGTAACATGGGAATTCCCACCTTGGCGTAGTCATCGCGAATCATCAACGCCAACGCCCAGAAATGGGGAGGAGTCCACAAAAAGACGATCGCAAAAATTAACCATGCCGCCCAGCTTAAAGTGCCTGTAACAGCAGCCCAACCAACTAAGGCGGGAATCGCCCCAGCCGCGCCACCAATGACGATGTTTTGGGTACTATGACGCTTTAACCAGTGAGTATAGACCAAAACGTAAAAGATAATGCCGGATAATGCTAAGGAAGCGGCGAGGAGATTGGCGAATACGGAAAGGAGTGTAAAAGAAAGGATAGCCAGAGCGATCGCAAAAATCAATGCGTCACGGGGCTGAACCCTCCCAGAAGGCATAGGACGATGACGCGTCCTCTCCATTTCATAATCAATATCGCGATCGTAGATACAATTAATGGTCTGTGCGCTAGCAGCTGCTAAAGTTCCGCCAGCTAGAGTAACTATTAACAATAAAGGGTCTACTTCGCCTTTTGCCGCAATCCACATACTGCCGGCAGTAGTAATTAAGAGCAATGGGATAATTCTAGGTTTAGTTAGCTGATAATAGCTTTGAACTACCTGAAGAAAAGTTTCGTGGTGGCGAGAGACATTAGTCTCGATCATTTTGACTGTAATTCCTTTTTTTTCAAGAACTTATGTGCAGCCCTTGCTCTAGATTGGTAATCCTTGCCTTTACTACTGCCATGTAGAGAGTTGATACCAATTCGCAATTCGCAATTCGCAATTCGCAAAGGTTTCTGAATTTGGGTATGTTGCAGAATTTTGGTGAATTGGTTACGAGTCAAAAAGGCAAGAAGACGGTAGAGTTTGAGCTTCAGTTGTAGAGGTAAGGTTTGCAAGTGATGATGGGAAGGAGGAAACGCTTCCGGCTTGCTAAGATACCTTCCTCCCCACTGTTTCATAGTTTTTTGTTTTCAGCAGTTCATTATCAACATAGAGGGACTGAGGATTGGGAAAGATAAAAGTCATGAAAAACAACATCTTTTGCTTTTTGACTTTTGACTTCCTATCGCCTATCACCCCTTAAATTTTGGCTTCGATTTCCCGATTTTCAGCCCAGTCGCGCAGGGCAAGGACTGTAAAGGCTACTAAAGAACCCAAAAGTGTCGCGCCTACTGCTTGGTGAGAGACTGTCAAGGGTTCGACTTGCAGATGTAATCGGAAAGTGGCTACCCCCAAGACGAGTTGTAAGACTAACAGCACACCGGACATATTCGCGAGTCTTCGCAAAGCTGGGTGTAATGCTGGTGTCCGCCAGGAAATTAACACTACTGCTAAGGTGGCGACGGTGGGCGGTACTAGTCCAAAAATATGGGTGTACATCACATCGCAAAGTTGAGAACCCCCAAAGCACTGGTGTAAAGCCCAACGAGAACCAACTAATGCACCTAAAAGACTTTGTGCATACACAAAAATTGCGGCTGTCAAACCCACCCACGGCAGTTTCCCGACGTTACCTGTTCCTTGGTAGGGAGTGAGGGCAATGCCAATAATTAAGAGGGTAGTGAAAAACAGTAACGCTGTTCCCAAGTGGGCTGTGACGATATCAAATCGTAACAATTCTGTGACTGTAAGTCCGCCCAAAATCCCTTGGAAGACGATGAGAAATAGAGCAAATGTCCCCGCCCAAGGTAGCCAACTGGGTAAGGCGCGACGATGCCACCAGGATAAACCACATAAGGCGATCGCACTCACGCCAATTAAACTGGCATCTAGACGGTGAAACCATTCCAAGAAGACTTGGAGATTCATTTGTTTAGCTGGTACTAGTTCCCCATAGCAAAGTGGCCAGTCTGGACAAGCTAGCCCCGCATTCATCACCCGCGTAGCACTGCCTATAGCCATCAAAATTAGGGTAGCTATAGCCATTCTCCACACTAAGCGACGAATCATTTCCTTGGGCTTTTGGATTGCCGTTGCTGTTTCATTTTGTTGTTCTAGGACAAATTCACTCATGAACAATACCTTCTGCCCACTCTTTGGTAGAACTGCTTACAGTTTGCAATTTTCATAACTTACCTATCTCCACCCTAGCGTAAGGACTAGGGTTTAATGTTCGGCGTTATATTTAATAATTTGAATCACTTTTACCCTTAATAGCCGGAAGCTTTAGGTATTTTTAAGTTGTCAGGAATTGGTTAATTTTCATACAATTTTCTTTTCTAAAATTTTCCTTAAATTTTTCTAATTGTTGTTATCTACGCTTGTAAGTATCCACTAAGTCTCTTTTACTCAAGAATAGTAAAGTAGTCGAAAAAATTAATAAAAATTTCAGAACGGTTGAGTCAATAATTAATAGCCTAGACTACCTTAGTAAGTGAGTTACTTTAAGATCACGTAATTAATTCATTTAAGTGAGCCGTGAAAATTCCAAGTTCCATCTGGACATTATTAATTGGCATTGGGCTAACCCTGGTTAGCCTGTGGTACGGTCAAAATCACGGTTTGTTGCCAACAGCCGCCTCTGATGAAGCCGTATTAGTGGATGGTTTGTTCAACACGATGATGACCGTCTCAGCAGGTATATTTTTAATTGTTGAAGGTGTATTAATTTACTGTGCAATTAAATATCGTCGGCGGGCTGGTGATCATGAAGATGGCCCACCAATTGAAGGTAATGTGCCTTTAGAAATACTATGGACAGCGATCCCCGCCATTATTGTTATAGGTATTTCTGTCTATAGTTTTGAAGTTTACAATGACATCGGTGGTTTTGATCCCCACGCCATCCATGAAGCCCCCATCATGCAAGAATCAATGGCGATGCCGGGAACCGCTCTCGCGGCAACTTTAAACGATACTCCACCTAGTAATGAGCCTAACCTCAACCAACAAAAATCTGATGAGGCGATGCAAGACCCTGCTACAGCCGCAGTCCGCAATGCTGATCAAATTCCCCAAAAACGGGAAGCACCGGGTGTAGGTAGCGTGTCTCCTAGTCTTGGTGCGAGTCCTGAAAAAGCAGGCAAACCACCCGAATTAGAAGTTAACGTCACAGGTTTACAATACGCATGGATTTTTACCTACCCCGAAACAGGTGTAACCTCTGGTGAACTGCACGTTCCCATTGGGCGGGAAGTCAGAATTAACATGACAGCAAATGATGTCATCCATGCTTTTTGGGTACCTGAATTCCGCCTCAAACAAGACGCAATCCCCGGTAGACAAAGCGAACTCCGCTTTACACCCAAAACCGCAGGTGACTATGCTCTGATCTGTGCAGAACTTTGTGGCCCCTACCACGGTGCAATGAGAACTCAGGTGGTAGTACAGAAACAAGAAGACTTTGATAAATGGATACAAGAGCAGTTAACGGCGAGTAATGACACGCTTAAAGAAGCGATCGCCCTGAATCCCGCCACAGTATCCCCCGATGAATTCCTCGCACCCTACACCAAAGAGATGGGAATTCACCCAGAAATGTTACATCAGATTCATAAGTAGGCAGAGGGCAGGGAGCAGGGAGCAGGGGGAAAAACTTAACCTAATCCTCAATTTTTGAATTTTGAATTTTGAATTCGGAGCGAAGCGACGTGACACAAGCTCAGTTACAAGAAACTGCCAACATCCCTGCTCATATTGACGAGCCAGGGATCAGAAAATGGCAAGACTACTTTAGCTTCAATACCGATCACAAGGTCATTGGACTGCAATATCTCGTTACTTCGTTCATTTTTTACTGCATTGGCGGCGTTCTAGCTGACTTGGTGCGTACAGAACTGCGAACTCCAGAAGTAGATTTTGTCAGTCCAGAAGTTTACAACAGCCTGTTTACACTGCACGCCACAATCATGATTTTCTTGTGGATTGTGCCTGCTGGGGCGGGATTTGCCAACTTCTTGCTGCCCTTGATGATTGGCGCAAAAGATATGGCATTTCCTAGACTGAATGCTGTAGCTTTTTGGCTCATCCCTCCAGCCGGATTGTTGCTAATTATCAGTTTAGTGATTGGAGATGCCGCCGAAGCAGGTTGGACTTCCTACCCTCCCTTAAGTTTGGTAACAGGACAGGTAGGTGAGGGCATTTGGATTATGAGTGTCCTGCTTTTGGGTACGTCGTCAATTTTGGGGGCGATTAATTTTCTCGTCACCCTGCTCAAGATGCGTATCCCCACAATGGGTTTCCATCAAATGCCCTTATTTTGTTGGGCGATGCTGGCGACTTCGGCGTTGGTTTTACTGTCTACACCAGTTTTAGCCGCCGGTTTGATTCTGCTAGCTTTTGATTTATTGGCAGGAACGACATTTTTTAATCCCACTGGTGGTGGTGATCCGGTAGTTTATCAGCATATGTTCTGGTTTTACTCCCACCCGGCAGTGTACATCATGATTTTGCCGTTCTTTGGGGCAATTTCCGAGATTATTCCGATCCATTCTCGTAAACCAATTTTCGGTTATAAAGCGATCGCCTACTCATCTTTAGCCATTAGTTTCTTAGGGCTAATTGTTTGGGCGCACCATATGTTTACCAGTGGTATTCCTGGCTGGTTGCGGATGTTTTTCATGATTACTACCATGATTATCGCCGTACCTACAGGGATTAAAATTTTCAGCTGGTTAGCGACGATGTGGGGAGGCAAAATCCAGTTCAACAGCCCCATGTTGTTCGCAATGGGTTTTGTCGGTACTTTCGTGATTGGTGGGATTAGTGGTGTGATGTTGGCAGCCGTGCCTTTTGATATCCACGTCCACGACACTTACTTTGTAGTCGCACACCTACACTATGTCCTGTTCGGTGGTAGCGTTCTGGGAATTTTCGCCGCCATTTATCATTGGTTTCCCAAAATGACGGGACGAATGATGAATGATTTTTGGGGTAAAGTGCATTTTGCTCTAACAATTGTGGGTTTGAATATGACATTCCTACCCATGCACAAATTAGGACTGATGGGGATGAATCGCCGTGTGGCTCAGTATGATCCCAAGTTTGCCCTGTTAAATGAAATCTGTACTTACGGCTCTTATATTCTGGCTGTTTCCACACTTCCCTTTATCATCAACGCTATTTGGAGTTGGTTGTACGGAGAGAAAGCTGGTAATAATCCCTGGAAAGGACTAACCTTAGAGTGGATGACCACTTCACCGCCAGCGATTGAGAATTTTGATACACTCCCAGTCTTAACCACTGGCCCTTATGACTATGGTGTCGCACACGCACCAGCAAATGTATCGCCATCAGAGAATCCTGTACTCAGAGCTGATGCTGATGAACCATATCCCAGCATTGAGTCTGACATAGAGACTAGAACCTAGGAAGAGGCAGGGGGGCAGGGGGCAGGGAGCAGGGGAGACAAGGTAGAATTTTTTACCAATCTCCAATCCCCAATCCCCAATCCCCAGTCCCCAATCCCCAATCCCCAATCCCCAGTCCATTTATTATTTAACATTCATGCAAAGTCAAACAATTGACCCAGCGAAAACGGAACTGAATCATCACCATACAGCAGAGACAGTTGGTCATCATGAAGAACATCCCGATCATCGTCTATTTGGGATTTTTGTGTTCTTGATTGCTGAAGGGATGATTTTTATGGGGTTGTTCGGAGCTTATTTAGCTTTCCGTTCAACTATACCTGTGTGGCCGCCAGCCGGGACACCAGAATTAGAACTCTTATTACCTGGAGTTAACACTGTTAACCTGATTGCCAGTAGCTTTGTCATGCACAATGCTGACACTGCCATCAAAAAGAATGATGCTAAAGGGATGCGTACTTGGCTGGCTATCACCGCCGCAATGGGTGCGATTTTCTTAGTAGGACAGGTTTACGAGTACACACATTTAGAATTTGGCTTAACAACTAACCTATTTGCCAGTGCATTTTATGTGTTGACTGGATTTCACGGACTGCACGTTACTATCGGCGTTTTAGCCATCTTAGCTGTGTTGTGGCGATCGCGCACTCCTGGTCACTACAGTAAGGAAAAACACTTTGGTGTAGAGGCTGCGGAAATATATTGGCACTTCGTTGATGTAATTTGGATTATTTTGTTCGGATTACTGTATTTACTGTAGGTATTAATTAATAGTTGTTCACTCCACGCGGACAACTTAAGATTCTACACCCCCCTCTGGGGGTTTTTTTGTTGGGACTGGGGGTTGGGAAGATGGGGAGTGTGGGGAGTGTGGGGGGAAAGATTTCTTCCCTATCCTCCCACACCTCCCACACCTCCCACACTTCCTGCTTGCCCCCTGCTCCCTGCCCCCCTGCCTCCTATCGCTGACGAGGTGCGTTAAAGGCTTCCCATCCAGCTTTGACTGCGTTTTGTAGACGTGTATTAAAATCTACAAACTCTTTCATCATTAAATGCCAGTTTCTTTCTGTTTCTTCTTGAAACACTGCCCAGAAATATTCTAAGCGATCGCTTCCGGTAAGGCGTAGCCCATCACGCTCCATAATTTTTTCACCTTCAATTGCTTCCCGTGCTTTCCGAACCACATTTAAATAAGTTTCACGAGTAAGTTTACCTGCTGATTCTGCCTCTGCTTGAGCGCGTCTTCTCAACGCTTCAATTAAAGCTTTCGTTTCGCGTTTCACTTCATCAGTTTCACCAGCCATTTCTGTTTCTACTAATTCGTCAGTTTGGGAGCTAACTTCTACCACGATAGTAGATTCCACAATTTCTACAGATTCAAGATTGTCATAAGTCATAGTTGAAACATCCTCTCTGTTGTTGTTAGTTATTAGTCATTAGTCATTAGAGAACAGGGAACGGTTTTTCTCATCTCCTCTACCTTGTCTGCCTTGTCTCCAATGCCCCATGCCCTATGCCCTAATTTGCTGTTCTATTTTCAGTAATTGTTCAACTCGTGCTTCGGTTGCGGGGTGACTGGAAAATAAATTACCCAGGAATTGTCCAGAGATGGGGTTGATAATTAGTAATGGTTCAAAAGCGGGGTTAGCGTCTAGAGGTAATTGCCTAGCGGTGGCTTCTAATCTTTGCAATGCACGAGCTAAGGCGCGGGGATTACCTGTTAATCTAGCAGCACCAGCATCGGCAGAAAACTCTCTTGTGCGGGATATTGCTAATTGAATAATTGTCGCTGCAATCGGGGCGAGAATAACGGTTAATAAGACTCCTAAAGGATTACCGCCTCTTTCGTTATCTCTGCCACCTACACCCCCAAACCATAGACTATAACTTAACATCTGCGCTAAGAAAGATATTGCACCGGCAACGGTAGCAGCTACGGCTTGGGTTAAGGTGTCTCGGTTAATAATATGTGTGAGTTCGTGAGCAATTACCCCTTCTAACTCATCTTCTGGCAAAATATTTAAAATACCTTCGGTAACGGCTACTGCTGCGTGTTCTGGATCTCTTCCTGTAGCGAAAGCATTAGCAGTTTGACTAGGAACAATATACACTCCAGGCATAGGAATATTAGCCCGTTGCGATAATCTCTGCACCATCCGATATAGTCCTGGTGCTTGACTTTCGCTCACAGGTTGGGCTTGGTAAACTGCAAGGGCAATTTTATCTGATTGATACCAAGAAAATAAGTTAGTGACTGCGGCTAATCCAATACCTACTATTAAGCCACCAGTGCCACCGATTACCCAATAACTAATAGCAATTAACAAGCCACTGAGAGCAGCAAGTAAAGCAACTGTTTTAAATTGATTTCCCATATTTTTAATCTCCTGCTAATGCTGTTCTGATGTTTTGTAGTTGTGTTAAAAAACAGCATTATTGAAGCCACACTCTGATTGTATCTAGCCCGACTCATCCGTAGGGTACAGATAACCTGTCATCTGAGTACGGTTTTCCCACTCATGGCAATTTTGGATTTTGGATTTTGGATTGAAAAATTTAATTTAACGACTAAGTGTAACAGGGTAAATAATTAAAGATTTGTAGAGAGAACCAAAGTTCTCTCTACGAGACGCTCCGCGAATAAAAAAGGACTAAAGTCCTTACTACGAACTCAATCCTAATGTTTTTATACTACTATTCCACCCGATTGATTTTGACAGCTTGCGGGTGTTCAGATACCCGACTTCTTTAAAAAAGTCGGGTATCTATAACCTGTCACAATTTGTGTGGCGGACTACTACTTAACATAGTTTGGTTTTTTCAAGTCTTTCTACTTATGAGACTATGAAATCATTGATGTATTTCCCGATTTAAGGTATCGTAAAGTTAAATAATGGCAATGGAGCTTGCCAAAACCGCTATTCCAGGACGGAAAATATTATCTGGAAAGCTGATGGCTCCTACTTTCCTCGCTGATTGCAGGATAGTAGGAGTTTGTTGTATTTATCTCCAGATTTCCTGTAGTCAGCATTTATCTACAAATCGCTGCTATGGAGGTTACTGGATGTTATTTAGCATATTGTGGATTTTAATGATGGGCTTTTTTGTCGGTCAAATTGCCCGTCGTTTAGGTGCGCCGCCTTTAATTGGCATGATTTTAGTAGGTATTATTCTGAGTCCTTCAGTTTTTAATCTCATCACTCCAGATGTGTTGGGTGCATCTGATGAGTTGAGAACTGTAGCTGTGATGATTATTTTAATGAAAGCGGGGCTGGGATTAGATCGGGAAAAACTGGCGGAACAGGGAACGGTGGCGTTACGTTTGGGATTTTTACCTGCAATGTGTGAAGCGATCGCCATTGCAATTGCTGCTATGGTAATATTTCAGTTTAATTTTTCCACAGGTTTGCTTTTAGGCTGCATTATCGGTGCTGAGTCTCCAGCCGTCATTGTTCCAGGAATGCTGCGCCTCAAAAGTTTGGGTTTGGGTGTCACTAAAGGTATTCCCGATGCAATTTTAACTGGGAGTGCTTTATCTGATGTTTTGTTATTACTGGTGTTTAGCTTACTGCTAAATTTCTTACGCGATGGTGGTGTTGAGCAAATTACACTGTTTGGGGGATTTACTATCAACACCGCCTACTTACTCCCCATACAGGTAATTTTACAAGTCATTTTGGGAGTTTTATTTGGTTATTTAGCAGCCCGGTTACTAGTTTTAGTGTTAACAAAACAAAACTGGACTCAAAACGCTGTCCAAGACACTATAATTGCTGCAAGTTTGGCTTTATTTCTAGTCATTATTGCTAACAAATTACCTTACTTTTCTGGTTACTTAGCAACAATGGCGATGGGATTTTTCTTAATTGAATTAGATGCACCTTTAGCTAGAAGATTGCGGGGTGGGTTTGATAGTTTATGGGTAGTTGCTGAGATTTTTTTGTTTGTTTTATTAGGTGCGAGTATTCAATTACAGATATTAGAGAAAGTGTTATTACCTGGTGTGCTAGTTCTAGTCATTGGTTTATTGATTGGACGCATGATTGGGTGGTATCTCTCAACGTTGGGGAGTAATTGGAATTGGCATGAAAGATTGTTTCTTCTACCTGGGAACTCAGCTAAAGCTACAGTACAAGCGGCTATTGGTGCAATTCCTCTAGCTCAGGGTATCCCAGGAGGTGAGATAATTTTAGCGATCGCAGCTCTTGCTATTTTAATTACTGCGCCTTTGGGTGCTTGGAGTACGGCTGTTTTCGCACCTAAATTATTAACTAAAGGCGAAGTTGATCCGACAAAAGTAACGGTTACAACACGCACTTTATTATTAGCCGCAGTCGATACATCTAGTTTAGCTACAGAAGTTTTAACTAAAGTTGCAGATTTAGCACGCCGCAGTCATGGCGAAGCAATTGTTTTACACGTAGTTAATACTTCCAACCCGCCATCTGTGGAAAGATTACAAGCACAGGCTAAAAAAATATTATCTGATATTAGATATGAATTTATCACGGTGAATGGTGCTATTCCAGAAACCATAATTCAGATTGCTGAAACCTACCAAGCCACAGCAATTATTATGGGCAAGCGCGGACATCAACCTTGGGAAAAAGTATTAATTGGTTCGGTTTCGCAAGCAGTATTAGAATCCAGTCAAATACCTGTCATTTTATTAGAAAATCACACAAATTAGGTGCATTATGTGGTTTGGTTTTAAAAATTTACTGGCGCATAGTTTACAACTAATTACTATTGCCCCAACACTAGTGCCAGAAGTATTACAACAACCTTCAATACGGAATCCTATAGCAGTAAGTTTAGGTGCGATCGCAGGTGCTTTAAGTCGCTACTATTTAAGCTTGTGGTTCGCTCAACGCTTCGGTGTAGGTTTCCCCTACGGCACATTTTTTATCAATATTAGTGGCTGTTTGGCGATGGGTTTCTTCTTTACATTCGCTGTAGACAAAATAGCAATCATTTCTCCCGAAATACGGTTATTAGTTGCTGTCGGTTTTTTGGGTGCTTACACTACTTTTTCTACTTATGCGTTAGATACTGTTAGTCTGTTACATAATCAAAATTTCATCGCCGCCAATATTTATTTAGTCGGTAGTGTCCTTTTAGGACTTATCAGCCTTCAATTAGGTATGATTTTAGCTCGATTCTTGCCTTAGTAGGTTGTAGGAGTATGGTGCTTACTGTTACCGCACATTTTGGAACATGATGCAGGCTGTTTATACCGTTCTTTTTGAGAAGACGAATAAACACATGGTTTGCTGTCATCTGAGTATCTATTCCGCTATGATTGTGAAGTGAGCAATCAATATCTTGAGATGACATTACCCACAATCACCCAAAATATAATTGACTTAGCTCCAGGAGATGAGTTAATTCTCAGATTCAGAACTTGGGATGATTATGAAAACTTACTTATTCGTCGCCAAGATAATGCAGGACTGAAGATTAAATATAATAGTGCTACTCAAGAAATCAGAATTATGTCGCCTTTGCCAAGTCATGGTAAAAATGCTGATATGTTAGCTGACTTGGTGAAGGCTTTACTCAAAAATCAAGGTAAAGATTGGGAAGCATTTACACCAATCACTCTCAAACGTATTAACCAACAGGGAGTAGAACCAGATTATTGTTTTTATCTTCAAAATCGTCATCTCATTTTAGGTAAAGAACGTCTTGACTTGGAAATTGATCCACCTCCCGATTTAGTCATCGAAGTTGATTTAACTTCTACAACTAAAGCCACAGATTATCAAGCGATCGCACCTAAAGAACTTTGGATTTATCGTCAAAGTAATTTATCAATCTATCAGTTTGATGGACAAAATTATCAGGAAAGTGACATAAGTTATCATTTTCCTGATTTTGATGTTCAAGGACTAATCCCGCATTATATTGAACTAGGTTGGCAAGTTGGTTCTAGTGTAGCAGTACGAGAATTTGAAACATTTTTGAGAGAGGCAAGAAAATAATTCTGCCTCTACAAACAAACGCCTAATTTATTTCAACAATAAGTAATATATAGAACCAGTAGTGACTGTAATACCGGCGCGATCGCCTGCTAAATCACCATAGCCTAAGAAATAATCAACTCTCCCAGGGCCTTTGATAGCACTACCTGTATCTTGATCTAAGACAAAGCGGCTGACTCGGCGTTGCACTAGTTTCTTACCCCGTTCTGGATAGGGAAATGTAGCATTAATTACTGCTAATGCTCCGGGAGGCATAATAGATTTATCTGTGGCAATGGAACGTTCTGGTACTAACGGCACACTAATACTACCTGTAGCTGGTTCACCTTTGGTCTCTTTGAAAAAGATAAACCTTTCCCAGCGTGGTAAATAATTATCCATTGATTTGGGGTTTCTCTGAAAATAACGGATAATTCCCGGCATATTTAATTCTTCTTTCGAGAGTTTGCCATCTTGAAATAACAATCTCCCAATACTTGTCCAAGGGTAATCTGTTCCGCGTACAAAGCCGACACTAGTTTGAGTTCCATCAGTCAAGTTAAGTTTGGCTGAACCTTGGATGTGAATCATGTATGCTTGAAAGCGATCGCGTAACCAAAACATTTCTAAACCGTTTAATCGGCTTTTATTCCCTAATAAACCGTTTACCCCTTCTAATTCCAGGCGTGTCGGATGGGGTTTAGGCCATTGTTCAAAATCTGCGGGTAAGCGATAAATAGGATATTTGTATTGTGCTGTGCGGGTGCGACTGGCTTGATAAATCGGTGCGTAGTAAGCAGTAAACTTGACTGTGCCTTGATTATCATCACCCACTGACTGATAAAATGCAAACTCACGCTTGACAGATGCTTGCAGTTGTGCAGGTGATTTGGCTGTAGCTACCAACTGACGAAACCGTTGTAAACTACGGCGTACTCGGTCGAGGGTAATTTCTTTAATAGGGTAATTATTATAAGCTGCGATCGCTTTTGGTGTATTTAAATAACTCAAACTATTGTCAATTGATTTTAATAGAGATTGGCGATCGCTTTTTAAACTGCCATGACCGAAAAACAATTGTTCATCCCAACCCAAACAAGTACGCGCAGGTTGACAAGTACCAATATCCACCAGTTTTAACGCAGGCGTTACCTGAGATGGTGGTGCTGCTGGTTGGGGAGTTACCTGACTGACAGCAATTGGTAACGGGTTGAAAAGCGTTATTCCCAAACCCAAGGAAAATAAAGCCAACGTTCTTTTCATGTTCTACCTCATCTCAGGTTTGCGTCATTGATCAAACATTAGGACATTAGATCAAAGCTTTAGTTTCCGCCAACTATACTAAAAACTCTGAAGTTAGTAAAAGTTTTTCTGAAATGGGCTAATGTAGTAATGTAGATTATTTCCTGTAGTATGCCAAGGAGAAAAAATATGACTGTGTTTGTTGCTGTCCGGGTTACTCTCCCCATTTCTACCCAAACTACACAAAGCACAATCTTGCAGGAATAAATCTTAATTCCTCTTGTGTAGCTTTGTGTGTCAAAAGCAACACACATCGAGGAAATATCCATGAATTTGACAGATTTAGGCTGGAGTGACTTTTTTGCTCACAGCTTTGCGCCCTATGGCGAAAAAGGATTTAATATTGCTAGGGTGGCGATCGCCTATAAAAACACTTACATTTTGTATGGTGAACAAGGCGAACTCACAGCAGAAGTTTCAGGTAAATTCAGACATCGCGCCCATCAACCTGAAGATTTTCCCGCCGTTGGGGATTGGGTTGTTATCCAAACACTAGAATCAGCAGCCCAAGCAACTATCCACGAGATTTTACCAAGAAAAAGCCAGTTTTCCCGCAAAACAGTCGGCAGTAAAACCGCCCAGCAAATCGTTGCTACTAATGTAGATACAGTCTTTCTCGTCTCAGGTTTAGACGGAGACTTTAACCCCAGACGCATCGAAAGATATCTGATTTTGGCTTGGGAAAGTGGCACGAATCCAGTTATCGTCTTAAACAAAGCAGACTTATGCAACTGTTTGGATGATTACCTATCCGAAGTAGAAACAGTTGCCCTTGGTGTACCTATTATTGTATTAAGTGCTACCACTAGCCAAGGATTATCCGCCTTACAACCTTACCTACAACCAGGACAAACCGTAGCGTTATTAGGTTCTTCCGGGGTGGGGAAATCTACCATCACCAACCAACTTAAAGGCGAAACAGTGCAAACTGTGCAATCAGTCCGGCGCGGTGATGACCGGGGTAGACACACAACTACACATCGGGAATTGATTTTACTACCAACTGGCGGCTTAATTATTGATACACCAGGAATGCGGGAAATTCAGATGTGGGGAAGTGAGGACAGTTTGCAAGCAACTTTTGCAGACATCGAGGCTTTAGCCAAAAAATGTCGCTTTCGTGATTGTCAGCATCAGCATGAACCAGGTTGTGCAGTGCAGCAAGCATTGATCGAGGGAACACTAGATACCTCTAGACTTGTTAGTTACCAAAAATTGCAAAAAGAACTGAATTATTTGGTACGCAAACAAGATCATCAGGCGCAGCTAGCCGAAAAAGAACGGTGGAAGAAAATCCATAAAGCTATGCGACATCACCACAAATACTGACTGTTTTACAGCACTGGCAAACTTCTGCTAAAACTACTGATCTAATTTTTAGCAATTGCATCAAGATATTAAATAATTTTTATATTTGTTGGTAAATTTAACGTGTTTAAATTTACCAATTTTTTAGTAATATGACAAACCAGAATTGTCAATATATCAAATGTTATGAGTTCAAAAAATACTATTTAAGCTATTATTTCCGTTTTTGCCCGGATCTCAGCTTCAATACTTCAGAGTTTAAATAGATAAAAGATAATTAAAAATATTCTTTTTGATTATCTTTTTTTAGTGCATTTCACTCTTCGTTCAAGATATCTGTATGGAAAATATTACTCAACAAGTTGCATAGATTAGTGTTCACATCCAAACTCAATAAAATTGACCATGAGCCAACAATTTCCATTCAGGCAGCAAGAACAGCCAAATGTGAGTGAAACAGCACAGCAATTCTGTCAACAAGAAGAACCATACAATGTCAAAAGTCAGTGGATTGGCACGAACCCTGATATGGTTCAGTATGCAAGTACAACATACTTGCAGCAGGCAATTGAATATGCTCCAGTAGCAATGGTCATATTTGATCAGCAGATGCGCTATCTTCATGTAAGCCGTCAATGGTTAGAAGACTATCAACTAACCAGTGAGATTATTGGACGTTCTCACTATGAAGTGTTTCCCGACATCCCCCCGCAATGGCGGCAGATTCATCAACGGTGTTTAGCCGGAGAAATTTTCCAATGTGATGAAGATCCTTATCCCAGAGCCGATGGGACTGTAGAGTGGATAAGGTGGATGCTTCGTCCTTGGCATCAAGCCAATGGAGAAATTGGTGGCATCATGATGTTTAGTGAAAATATCACTAAACGCAAGCAAACAGCAATAGAACAGAAACAAACTGAAGATGCTTTGCGAGAAAGTAACACCCTATTGCGATCAATATTAGAAAGTACACCAGACATTATCGTAGTTAAAGATAATGACGGTCGTCATGTTGCTATCAATTCCTATTTAGCTAGTTTTTTCGGCAAACCAATTGATGAGATTATCGGCAAAACCGATTATGAACTGTTTCCGCAGGAAATCGCCGATAAAATTATGGCTAAAGATATGCAAATTATCACCCAAGGTATTACAGAAACCTTCGAGGAAGATCATATCTCCCATGATGGTCAGATTAGAGGCACATTCCTCACCACTAAAAGTCCTTGGCGAGATGCCCAAGGTAACATTTTGGGGATGATTGGCATATCGAGAAATATTAACGATCGCAAAAAATCTGAAATACTACTAGCTCAAGCCAAAGAAGCCGCCGAAGCCGCTAGTCATGCTAAAAGCGAATTTTTAGCCAACATGAGCCATGAATTACGCACACCTTTAAATGGCATTCTCGGCTATGCCCAAATTTTACAACGGTCTAAACACATCAAAGAAGAAGAGCGATCGCGCATTGATGTTATCTATCAATGTGGTTCTCATCTATTAACTCTCATCAATGACATCCTCGATTTATCAAAAATCGAAGCGCGTAAAGTCGAACTGTTACCGACAGATTTCCACTTTCCCGCCTTCCTCCAAAGTGTCGCCGAGATGTGCCGCATCCGCGCTGAACTCAAAGGTATTCAATTTAACTATCAATTCGCTTCAGAATTACCCATCGGTATCACCGCCGATGAAAAACGCCTGCGACAAGTCTTAATTAACCTCCTGAGTAACGCCACTAAATTTACTGATACAGGTAGTGTTAATTTTACCGTTAGCTATGCCAGTCCCAGTAAAATTCGCTTTGAAGTCCGTGACACCGGTACTGGTATTCCCCAAGACAAACTACAAGCAATTTTTCAACCCTTCGAGCAAGCCGGAGACAACCGCCGACAAACCGAAGGTACTGGCTTAGGCTTGGCAATTAGCCAAAAAATCGTCGAATTTATGGGTAGCGAGATTAAAGTCCGAAGTGCAGCAGGTATTGGCAGTATTTTTTGGTTCGATGTGGAATTACCTACAGCCGAGGAATGGGTAAAAACTTCACAAACCGATGATTACGGACAAATTATTGGTATCAAAGGCTATCAACCTAAGATTCTCATCGTTGATGATAAATGGGCTAATCGCTCGGTACTAGCTAATTTACTCAGTCCCATCGGCTTTGAAATCAAAGAAGCAGTTAACGGAGAAGACGGTTGGCAAAAAACCTTAGAATTTCAACCTGATCTCGTCATCACGGATTTATTAATGCCAGAACTAGATGGATTTTTACTGATTCAGCGTATTCGCCAGTCAGAAGCCTTTAAAGACATTATTATTATCGTCTCATCAGCCAGCGTATTTGAAAGCGATCAACATCGAAGTTTAGAAGTAGGAGGAAATGACTTCCTACCCAAACCCATACAAGCTATTGATTTATTCCAAAAAATCCGAAAATACCTCAACCTAGAATGGATTTACGAACAGCCAGAGATCATCAATCAATCAACAGAAACCCTTGAATTAATCGCACCACCCGCAGCAGAAATAGCAACCATATATGAGTTAGTAATGAAAGGTAATTTCAAGGGCATCATCAAACAAGCAGTCTTACTGGAAGAAACTGATCAAAAATATATCCCCTTCGCCAAGAAATTACAACAATTAGCCAAGAACTTTCAAGACCAGGAAATATTATCTCTAATTCAATCTTCCCAGTAAGAATTTACGCTACCAAATATTACAAAATCAACTTTAACTATCAATCTGGATTAATAATATGAGTTTTACCGTTGTGCAACCTCCAACTGTTTTAGTTGTTGATGATAATCCTGCTAATTTGGGTGTTTTATCCGATGCTCTTGACCAATCAGGTTTAGAAGTTTTAGTAGCAAAATCTGGCATTGTAGCATTAGAAAGGGTCAAATATGCTCTACCAGATTTAATTTTATTAGATGTGATGATGCCAGAAATGGATGGATTTGAAACTTGTCAAAAATTAAAATCGAATCCAGATACACAGAATATTCCAGTCATCTTTATGACGGCTCTATCGGATACCAAAAACAAAGTTCAAGGCTTTGAAGTTGGTGCAGTAGACTATATTACAAAACCCTTTCAGCAAGAAGAGGTATTATCAAGGGTTAAACTTCATTTAAAGTTGCACAATTTATCTAACCAACTAGAGCAGAAAAATCTTTTATTAGAGAAGAAGGTAGCAGAAGTCAGTCAAGCCTATACTGATTTACAACAAATGCAGCTACAACTCATTCAAAGTGAGAAAATGTCTAGTTTAGGACAGATGATTGCTGGCATTGCTCACGAAATTAATAATCCTGTAAATTTTATTTACGGTAATCTTGCCCATGCCCATGAATATACTCAAGAGATTTTAAATTTAATCCATCTTTATCAAGAAGAATATCCTGCTCCTACAGAGCGTATTCAAGCAGTATTAAATGAAATTGATATCGAATTTATTGAGCATGATTTACTGAAGCTCATCAAATCTATGAATCTTGGTGCTAAGAGAATTAGCGAAATTGTCAAATCTACTCGCATTTTCTCTCGTTTAGATGAAGCCAATATGAAAGAGGTCAATATCCATGATGGCATTGATAGTACACTCACAATTTTAAATCACCGCCTAAAACCTAAGCCGGAACATCCAGCTATTGAGGTAATTAAGAACTATAGTGAATTGCCACTAGTTGAATGCTATGCAGGTCAACTCAACCAAGTTTTTATGAATATTTTAGCCAATGCCATTGATGCGATAGATGAATACAATCAACAACGAACATTTACAGAAATTCAGCAGCATCCCAGTCAAATTACCATTAGCACCAACATGATAAATGATGAGTGGGTGTCCATACAGATTGCCAATAATGGTACTGCGATCGACGAAAAAGTTAAGGCGAAGTTATTTGACCCGTTTTTTACAACTAAACCTATTGGTAAAGGTACAGGATTAGGTTTGTCTATTAGTTACCAAATTGTTGTGGAAAGACATGGCGGTTGCTTGTACTGTAAATCTATCCCTGGACAGGAAACAGTATTTGTGATTGAAATCCCTTTGCGACAAAGAATTAGCCAAGCTGCTTAATAGCCAATAGGGTTCAGCTAAGAAAGTTCTTCTGTGGTGGTAAGGGAACAGCAGAAAAAATTATGCTTATCTGAACTGTATTGGCTGAATAAGCTAATTAAGTGAAGTTTAAATTACACTATTTACGGCAACCAAAAATTAGGCAGTATAGATTTACCAAAATTGCGTACTGTTTGATTAATATTTCTCGCTATTTGTATATGTGTCTCGTCGGACTCAATGGGTAAAATGTCAGCAGGTTTACCATAATTTAAATGAGACATCACTAAATTTGCTGCTTCTAAACCTGTTACATAGGCTTTCTCCTGTGACCATGAACCGTGACGGTTAATAATCCAATCACCACTCATAAATACATTTTTAAATTTTGTCTGAGCTGGCAACATATGACGATAGCTACCAGGGGCAAAATGAGTCACAGCCTGGGGTAAACGAATCACACTACTGTCTATGACTTTCGCTGCTCTAAATCCTGGTACGCAAGTAGATAAATATCGCTGCACTGTCGCTACAATTTCCTCATCACTCCAATTTAAAAACTGATTGGCATGATAAAAATCAGCCTCAATTACCGTACCTTCTTCCTGTTTATATTCATCATGTAAAGCATTCAAATCAAAGAATGTCCAACCTGTGGTGTCATCAAAACCAAAACAAGCATTGGAAGCACGGGGAATATCTATTTTCCTGTCAAACCACAAGCGCGTTGCTAATACGTCAATCGCCCCTAAGTTATGTAAATTACGAAACTCTGCGTGACTTTGTAAGCTGGGGCTATTGGCGACAATCTTTTTCATCCCAGTCACACCCACAGCGAAAATTACCGCATCAGCTTCAAATACTTGATCACCACAAACTACACCAGTAGCTTGATGATTACTATCAATAATTAAGTCAGTTACACGGTGTTTTGGTAATATTCTCGCACCTGCTTTTTCTATTCTTTCTACCCACGGACGGAAGATTTTTTCACCCACAGTTCCGCGACACCAAACCACATCAAAATCAGATTGATGCGCCAAGATAAAATAATACAACATTCCCAATGTAGCGGCGGCAGAACATTGTTCACCAGGGGCAAATAAACCGACTAATAACATTGGTTCAAATGCTTCTTTATACAGTCGTGCTGACACACCAAAAGTTTTAAATAATTCTCGCGCTGTTACATAGTCATAACGTCGCCAAGCTGCATCGGAATTATCAAAATCAACTAAAGTAAAAAGTAAAGGTAAGGCACTGAGACGGTCAATTAATGGTAGACGTTCAAATTTTGTATATACCAAAGTGCCGAAAGGTGACGGCAGCCTGGGTAAGTCTTGAAAAATTGGTGATTCTACTTCCAAACCAACAGGAGAATATTGGGCGGAACGTGTCCAGGTTGTGAAGGGATTAATGTTTAACTCGTTGATGAGGGCAAAAATATTTCTGTAGGGATACCAAAAACCGTGAATTCCTGCTTCTACAGATTTACCTGCGTTCGTTTGCCAACCGGCTACTAGTCCACCGGGATAAGGGCCAGCTTCCAGAAGCGTCACATCATAACCTTGTTTTGCTAAATGGTAGGTTGCACCTAACCCAGCCCAACCAGCACCTACAACTACTACTCGTTTTGGTTGCGACTCTGCCGCCATTTCGCGCTCCGTTTGTTACAGTCCATTAACTAATGTATCTGAAGTTGCAATTTATCGCAGGAACTGACTAGTAGGGTTTTGCAGAATTTCTTTTTGATCTTCTTGACATTATGTAGAGTCAATACTACATTTGTAGTATAAGCAATTCAAGGTTTGTAGTGAGAACTTTAGTTCTCTCTGCGAGACGCTCCGCGAACAAAAAAAGAACTAAAGTCCTTACTACGAACTGAATCATAGTATTTTTATGGTTTTTTAATTAGTAATTTGTAATTAAACAAAGAGGTGATTGTTATGGTTCATATTCGATTTGAAGGACGTTCTATTGATGTTACAGAAACACAGGTAGGAATTGCCCCAGGGATGAATGATGTAGCGGTAAAAGAACGGGTAGCGCAACATTTGGATGTGAATTGCGATCGCCTCTCAAGTTACGTCATCGATCGCCGTCCTAGTGGTGATTTGATTATCCGTCCTGAAGCCGTCTACGGTTAACACGCTGAGTCTTCCGTGTCCCGACACAAGAAGCATACATACACATTGATAACGGTTCTAAGGTAGTAAAATTCGAGCGATCGAACTAGCGAAGCATGATTTTAAGTCTCTCGCAGATTTAACGTGCGCGCCCACTGCCAAAATTTGGTAAGAGCAGCCGTAGCTGTAAAAAGCTTCTTAAACTTACACGGATTCATTCAATAATTCATTCCGCACCCCAACTTGTAAAGCATACACACCATCCGGCAACGGATATGTAGGTTCAATTCCTACCGCTTCCACTTACGGGAGCGTAGCCAAAATGGTAAAGGCAATTGTGAAAACTGCTTTGCTAACTTGTGCGGAATTCCAATTACTTAAATTGTATTAATACCTAACCTGAAATTAATCACATATCTGGAGGTGAGTTCAATGATGTACGCAAACTTATGCAGCTTAAAAACTCAATTTGTACGTTTATTTTTAAACAACATAAGTTATGAGCGAACATCGTTTGAGCGAAATTGTGATTGAACGTCCCCGTAGCGGGATGAAAATTAGCCGTAAAAAGTTGAAAGGCTTCAGAAAAGAATTACAGAGAATTACTGAAGAAGCAACTGAGGATGGATTATTTAATCCTTACCTAATTAAAGCTAGAAAGAAATCCAAATATCTTTCAGATCACCTTGGCCCTCTGCGTCGGTTTTTACGTTCCAAAGTAGGACAACCCTGGAATGACGTTTACAGTGAACTCTGCCAAAAATTAGATCACAAGACAATGGCAGGACAACACGTTATCGGTCATTTATGGGATTACGTTGTAACCCATGTAGAAATTGTTGATGGTCATTTTTATGGAACACTTATTAACAGAGGTTATCAGATTTCATTAGATTGGTCTTACCGCCAGCGTTTCTATGTCCATCCCGAAACAGGAATTCTTTGTGCAGTCGAGAATAAACCTCAAAAACGACAGCAGGAAGAAATTGATGTCATCATCATCGATGATTATCATCGATACCACAAAATCAATGATATTTGGTATTTAATTACTTTTGAGGATGTTCCTCAAACTCCAACTCAGTGCGTGGAAGATGTTCTTAAAGGTTACATTCATATTTCCCACGCCACATTTCATCAAGGTCGCTGCATTTATGCTGTCAAGAAAAAGCAGTGTAATAAAAAGGAAATTCGATTGATTTTAAATCAAATTTCTCAAAAGTAAAGTTTTCACTTCGTACCCTAACCGAAAAAGCTTACATACTAGCCTAATTGGAAAAGGCACTTGACTTGAAAGCGAGTGATTACAGGTTCAAATCCTGTGTATGAATCAACAGCTTTTTTAACTTGTACGAAGTCTGATTTTTCAGATTATATGGGTGAAACCTAACCCCCTAACCCCCTCTTTCAAGGGTAGGGGTTTAAAAATCAGGCAGTAGAGAGAGTGATTTTCAAGACATGAAGTTGTGGAGTCAAGTTAGGCCAAGGCTGAGGGAAAAAGCTACCGATAGGTAATGGCTCTCGATTGAGAACAGCAGCCTTAATGACTAAAAATCCACGGCGAAAACAACTCAAGCAACGATGGACAACACTATGTTTGAAATTGCGTCGAGCAACATGAGTGGGTGGGAGCTCATCTAGACTACTAATGGGTAGATTGGCATCAACTTCTCCACCAACGCTAACTTGCCACAGAGTAGCAACAGCCATCGCTAACCAATGTCTCTCGGCGCGTTTGGGGTGAGTAATCTTGGTACGATGCCAACAAAAACCGCCGCGTTTACCATCTTTAAACAGACACTCAATCCAACAGCGCATGGTATACCAGCAAGCATCCGCAATTTCCGGTGGTAAATCGGTGAGAATTAACCAAGGGTCAGCATAACCCTCGTCATGACGAGCTAACAAAGTACATTTGACAGAGTTAGTTTTGAAACAAGTAACTAAACCAGAGAACGACTGACCAACTTCTGTGACAAGAGTATTTATGGGTTGCCAAGATTCCATTCCTTGTGGTTTGAACTGTCCAATTTGGTTAATTCGCATAAATGGATGCCAACCGAGGGATTGAATTTGTTGATATAGCCAGTCAGCATAAAGTCCACGGTCTGTTGTCACTATGACAAACCAATCAGCTGGTATAGTCTCACTGATGTCGTTAAAGAGTTTTTGCCAGTGTGGTTTCCAACTTCCTGGTTTAGTTGCCTCCACTATTTTCCAAGCAATCGGGATTCCGCAACCTCGATAAACAACACTAATCGCTAACACTGTAAATCTATCACTCAATGTTGTGGCATCCGCAGCTAATGCTAGACGTTTTTCCGATTCTGGCCACAAGCTCAGAATCCATAACAACAATGGTCTAAAACACAATGTTACATCTAGTGTTGCCCGTCCTGTTTTTGCTTTTGTTTTATCTTCCCCGTCTCTTAACCATTCTCTAAGTTGCTGACGTACTGTATTTTCTTTTTTCCCCAATAGCTCTGCTAAAAATACTGACACTGTTGTCAGTCCACACGATTGGGTCATCACTATCCCAAAACTCCACATTGCTAGTATCACTGCTTGCGACTTGGATAGATGGGGCATCTTTTCTATGACTTTTCTAGTCCATTGCCTTAATTCTTCACTTTTTCCTAAAAGCATTCTCCCCACACCCCCAATTCTTCGCCTTATCTGACTTGCGGATTTTTGCGAGCTGATAACCGTAGTTTATTTTACTGGCTAAACTGCCACTTTCTTAAACCCCTACCCTTGAAAGCCTAACCCCCTTCCCTACTAGGGAAGGGGGAAAAATTAAAGTCTCTTATCTCTTTTAAATCTCACCTGCATATTACCAATCCTCTATATTTAATGGCTACTCATTGGAGGTTGCTATGTCTGTAAAAACTTTAGAAATTTTAGAACAAATTAAATCTTTAACTCTTGATGAAACTACTCAATTAGTCAAGCAGATTGAAGCAACCTTCAATGTTGATACTTCCAAACCGCAATTAGTTCGGATTGATAAACGCAATGAGGATGAGGAAAAAGCAGAAATTCAGACTGAGTTTGATGTTGTGTTGCTGTCAGTTCCAGCCGAGAAAAAGATTGCTTTACTCAAAGTCATCCGCACAATCACCGGACTGGGACTCAAAGAAGCAAAAGATTTTGTGGACTCCCTTCCTCAAGTGGTTCAGTCGGGACTTAACCAAGAAGCGGCTGTAACTCTCAAGCAGCAACTAGAGGAAACAGGAGCGATCGCATCTCTCAAATAACGAGAGGTGTAAGGGTATGGGGGTTTAGGGGTGTAGGGGTTTTTATGACTGAACCGATGTTCTAGATCCCATATTTCAATCTTTCTCATTTCTCATACATCAGTTTTAATCACCATTTTATCGGCAGTTGTTGCCGCGCCCAAATCGCAGAAGCCTACATAACTCTGAAACAGTTAAACACCATGCTTCTACAACTTGCGCGGTGACTTGATTACCCCGCGTGCAACATCTGCCCCTCACATACTACAAAGGGGTTTTATGAATACCGCAGAACGTGATTTGCGCTTGGAAATGCTCAATAGTTTGCTGACAACTCCTCACCGCAAACTTGAGCAGGTTGCAGAGATACATAAATTAATTGTTGAACTTGACCCCATCTTCTACGGACACTTAGCCGTTTGGTATCAAAATTATGGTGATGTCCGTGACCATAAGGAAGTGTTCATTGCACATTTGCTGACTAGCAATTTGACTGCACACCGAGATGCGGGATTTGTTATGCTGCAAGAGTTTCCGCCTTATCAGGTGGCGCGTGTGGTTGATTTCATGAAGCAACAACGCAATAAAATGCCACGTTCGGCGCGCACTGCGATACAGCGTTACTTAAAGACACGGGAAAGTAATCCGGCTTTATTTGACCGCGCGGCTTTGCGGGGTCGTAAGGCGATGAAGCATCTGTATGCTTCGCTACACATTAAGCCCAGTGAACGTGCAAATGCGATTTTGTTCCGCAACACTCCGCCGGAGGGTTCTTTAGCGAATGTGTTGAAGCAGTTAGCTAAGGCAGAAAATGCCGCAGAACAAGCAAGGCTAATTGTAGAATTTAATCTTCCCTATGCGATCGCGATCGGTGCAATCAAGCAACTTACACCAGTTGTCTTGGTAGCGTTAATTAACAGTATGACTCCCCAGGAAGTGATCAATAACCTCAAATCTTTAAAAGATAGAGGTGCAATGGATCATGCAGAGGTGAAAAAGTTGATTGATTCCAAGCTAGATTTAGCATCCAAAAGTGGACGTGTCGCCGCATTTAAAGCTCAAGTGGCCGCAGATACCGCCGATTTTGACGCAGACACCGTGGCTAAATTGGAGAAAGTCACCAACGAACAGGTAAAACGCCGGGGAACAATTTCCCGTCCAACCGCCTTACTGGTGGATAAATCTGGTTCTATGGATAATGCGATCGCGATCGGTAAGCAACTTGCTGCACTCATCTCTGGTATCACCCAAGCAGAACTATTTGTTTACGCTTTTGATACTATTCCTTACGCAATAACTGCACAGGGTAAAGAGTTGACCGATTGGGAACGTGCTTTCCAACATATTAGAGCAAGTGGTAGCACTAGTATCGGTTGTGCATTAGAAATCATGCGCCAGAAAAAGCAGGTAGTTGACCAGATTATTCTAGTGACTGATGAAGGTGAAAATGCTAGACCTTATTTTGGTGAAGTATACAAGAATTACTGCCGAGAATTGGGGGTAATGCCTAATGTGGTAATTGTCCGTGTGGGTAGTTATTACAACTGGATAGAAACTCAACTCAAGGAACAGCAAGCACCTGTAGAAACTTTCACCTTTGCTGGAGACTACTACAGCTTACCTAACCTCGTCCCGCTCTTGACGCGTCCCTCTCGCCTAGATTTGCTGATGGAGATTATGGTGATACCTTTACCTGTGCGTGATGATAAGTAAGGTTATAGTTTGGCATTGCTTGTCAGTAAAAATGATGAGCAATGCTCTTTTTTTAACTGTTTGTATTTTGCTCAAGCCAAGCAACTAAATCAGACATATTTGAAAAGTCTAAAAGTGCTTCTCCTAAACTTTCCAATTCTTCAGTAGATAATACTTGGAGACGTTCAGTTATTACTGAATCTATCTCACCAAAGCGTTTATGTAAAAGACGTAGGGTATATTTGAATGCTTCTTGTTGTTTACCGCGTTGTTCGCCGCGTTGTTCACCTCTTTGTTCACCTCTTTGTTCGCCTCGTCGTTCACCTTTCTCCAAAATATATTGATAAATCACTGATTCTTGCATAGTTTCCTCTCGTAATAATTGCAAAATCAAATTTCGTTCAAACTTTAACCCAGCTAAAATTTCGGTGTAAGCCGTAGTATTTTGTCTAGTCTCGATATCTGGAATTTTAGCAATTTCTTGGGCAACCTGGGATAATAAGGTTTCGGGTGAATTTGTTCGTGTTAGCGGTGCGAAAGGTAATAACGCCGGATTGCTGAGAAATAGGGCTGGATCTTGCTCCCACATTCGGATAACTCGATAGCGATGGGTTGTCACTTCGCTCACATATTCCTCAGTAAAGGCAATTTCGTCGTTTGTCTCTTGCAAAAAAATGACTACTTGTGTAACTGGAAGCTGATATGTCCGTGTTAATCTCACGTAATAATCTAGCATTCTCAAACCAATGGGGGTTTTTGATTTGGTACTAGTTTGAAATTCTATATGTAAGATGCGATTTTCTGTTTTTAGGAATATTATTGAGTCAGCACGTATAGGTTCGATGCTCAGTTCTGTTTTTAAGATTTCAATTGTTTGCGGTTCTTGATTTAATAACCAACGCGCAAAATCAAGGGGATAATTTTCCGCCAGGATTTTACACAGATTGTCATATTCTGCCATCGAAATTTTATGTGATATTGGTTGCTTAAAAATATATCATCGCTTTTCCATTCATCATTTCTGATCTTGTTATCTGGAAAGTAATCAGTCTTGGTTGTAGTATAATGTATTATATCCTGCGTGTCCCGACTGGTGTGAGCCTACATACTAGTACGAGAGGAAAAGTAACACTGTCAATCAGTGGCGTGTGAGAACGGGGAGTACGAAGAATCTGGGAGGTGGGCTTAGAAGTAGCCATCCTTGAAAGAGTGTTTAACAACTCACCAGTGGAGTCCCTCTAGTAACTGAGAACGCGCAATGCTCCACCAACTTACACGCGACGCGGGATTTGTTAATTGTTGACTGTTAACTGTTGACTGTTAACTGTGAGTATTATGACTAATATTAATAAACTAATTAATCAAATTGCGATCGCCCAAAGCAATTTGCAAACTACCCAATTTCTCGCGCCTTGTGTCAAAGGTGGAAAAGTCCGCACACGGGTAGCTGGAATGATTTACACGTTTACACCAAAGCCTAGTAAATTTGAAGGCTGGGGTATTTTTCAAGCTGTTGATGAAAAAACAGCCAAGGTGATAGAATCCGCAGATTTACCCCAAATAGCAGAATATTTACAGTATTTTCCCCAAATCCGCTTGAGATTAGCACACCAAATACAAACACAAACTTGGTTAGCCTATCCCGTGAATGAAGCAGATATGCGTCAACGGTGGAAAATGGTGAAACCCATAGCAGTCCATTTAGTGACTGAGGGTAATATCTTTGAGCAAATTATAGCCCGTCGGCATGGTCAATCATGCTGGTTTGAAGATATTGATCGTCGTGCTGATCCGGTTGTTAGTGAAATTTTGCAATCTGCTATCAAGCAACTCATTCCTGTGGATGAATTGCAGTTTAAAGGGATGACACCAGAAATCCGCACTGTATATGAGTTAGCAACTCAACGTGTTGAAGGTTTTTATCAACCCCAACAGGATGAAAAGCGATTGCGAAAAGCATTACAGATGGGTGGTGGTGAATTACAACAATTTAACGATCGCGGTGATTATTGGACAGTTGATTGGACTACATCTGATGGTGTGCGTCACAGTAGCGCGATCGCCAAATCTGACTTAACTGTGATTAGTTCTGGGATTTGCTTGAGTGGACGCGATCGTAATTTTGATTTGCAGTCTTTAGTTGCTGTGATGGAAGAACGGGAGTATTAAGGACAATGAGCATATTTTTTCATGAACAGCTTTATCGCAGCAATGCTGTGATGGCAAAGTTGAAAAATTATCCTGTGACTATTTGTGGCGTAGGTGCATTAGGAGCTAATATTGCAGAAAATCTGGCTCGGTCTGGTTTTGATAACCTGACTGTGATAGATTGCGATCGCATTGAGGAACGTAATCTTTCTACTCAGCCTTACTACCGTGGTGATGTCGGTGCGTTCAAGGCAAAAATTTTGGCAAATAATTTATACCGCGCGATTGGTACTAAAATTGATGCCAAAACCAAGGAATTGACATCGGAAAATACGTCTCAATTACTTAAAGATAGCCAGTTAATCATTGATGTATTTGATAATAGCGTCGCGCGTCAAGCGGTGAAAGATTATGCTGATCAATTCCAGATTCCTTGTATTCATGCTGGGTTGTCAGCCGATTATGCGGAAGTAATTTGGAATGAGGTTTATCGTGTTCCTTCCGATGTTAATGATGATGTCTGTGATTATCCATTGGCGCGGAATTTAGTAATGTTAACTGTGGCTGTGACTTGTGAGGCGGTTATTTATTTTATCGCTACGAAAGAACAGCGTAGTTTTACTATTACTTTGAAGGATTTAGCAGTGCAATCTCTATGTGTTGTATGAGGGCTGAAGCCCTCACTACAAACCATTAAGCTGCACGACAAATAGGGGTAGGTTGTAAGCCTACCCCGTTTGTGTTTGATATTTTCCGTCCTACAGCTGTGGCTACTGGCTTTAAACTAGCAACTAGATTCACCATATCTTCCAAAGATAAAGCTTGACGCGCATCAGATACGGATTTTTCTGGTTCTGGATGACATTCAATAATTAAGCCATCTGCACCACAAGCGACAGCAGCTTTAGCCACAGGTGCGACTAATTCCCGTTTACCGACGGCATGGGAAGGATCTACAATCACGGGTAAGTGAGTAATTTGCTTGAGAGCAGCTACAGCAGCTAAATCTAAAACATTACGGGTGTAAGTATCGAAACTGCGGATACCACGTTCACACAAAACTACATCAGGATTTCCGTGGCTAACAATATATTCAGCCGCCATAACAAATTCTTCGATAGTGGCTGCTAAACCACGTTTGAGTAATATCGGTTTACCAGCTTGTCCTAAAGCTTTGAGCAAGTCGAAGTTTTGCATATTGCGGCTACCGACTTGTAGCATATCAGCATGGGCGGCGACGACTTCGATTTGAGAAATTGCCATGACTTCTGTAATGACTGGGATATTGTAGCGCGATCGCACTTCAGCTAAAACCGCTAATCCTTCCTCTCCCATTCCCTGGAAAGCGTAGGGTGAAGTACGGGGTTTGAAAACCCCACCACGCAAAGCTTGTACAGGTGCGTCCCCTATATTTTCGGCGACTGTCTCCATTTGTTCCAAGCTTTCCACCGTACAAGGGCCACCAATAATCACTAATTCGTCCCCACCGAAAGCAACAGTTTCGGAAAGTTGGATGACACTTTGGTGATTGGCGTGAGATTGTGCAACAAGTTTGGCGTTAATCATGATTTTACTCTCCTAATAAATTTGGGGTTTGGGGACTGGTGATTGGGAAAATACTACTTTGTCTACCTTGTCCCCCTTGTCTACTTTCAAAAAAAAAAGCCCAGAACCTTTAGAGTTCCGGGCGCGTATGATTTATCGACATGACGCTATTTACCCGGAACTTGGTCTAGGCCAGAAATAAAAGCTATAAAACCAGTTGCTGGAATAGGACATCATGACGAAATTTTCTCCTTAAAAAACAAAAACCGCAGAGTTCGCTCTGCGGTTCACCTGGCGGTTTCCATTAGGAAACTAATTCACCGCCGGTGAACCGCCTTGTACCAAAAATAAAAGTAACGATTGCTGCTGAACATTTTTGAGGTGGTAAGCTAAATAAATTAATGTAAGACTATATTAAAGATAAACATAACAGAAGGGTTTGGTAGCGTCAAGGCCAGTGAATCTCCCAAAACAAGTGATAAACTCATGAGCAAATGGGTCATAGGTAATTATCACCAGCCAATTACCAAATCCAAACACTACATTTTCTGTCATCTTTACAATTTAAGTTATTTATCTTTCGCTCCACAGTCAAATCATATAAATTTCACTTTTAGGATATTGCCTATGATTTTTATCGCCAAACTACACGAAAAAAGTTTTACACACCAGAATTGTGCATCTATCTAAATCAACTGTTAAGCACAAACTAGTTCAAATTTCAATTATGCCCAGGTCTAAAATCTTCACTACAAATTTTGATCCTCACGAGGTTTACCCCTGTCCAGTCTGTAGAGTAGGCAAGATTTCTCATATTCCATTGATGGAAGCAATGGGGTGTGACTTTTGCCACGAGATTTTTACTATCAATGCGGAACAACAGCAAATAAAAATGCCTTCTCGACAACCTCCTTTAATTTGGAGATGGAATGGTTTTAGTTGGTCAGAAGTCCAGTTAGAAGGCGTGGAATTAGGCTGGGGTTATGGTTTGGCTGCTATTAGTTTTGTAGTCTTGCCAACTTCCCTAATTGGTATGGTTGCTTATTATTTTCCTCCCCATCCTCATGACATCATTAGTTGGTTGCCATACACTTGGACAATATTAACTTTTTTGTTACATTTATCAATTATTATTTGGCTTTTTATAGAAATTTATCAAATACCAATATCTGCATATGTACAAGCCCTGAATAGATGGAGAAATAGACAAATGGAAAGATAATGACTCAAAATGACTAAGCTGATAGTCTGAAGTTTCGTATAAAAAGTTATTGATAGACTTAGCTAGCTGCGATAGGCTTATATAATGTCAGAATATTAACTGTTTACCGTAGAATCAAACTGTGTAAATAGTCACTCCGAAACAGCCCCATCCTATTTAAAAATATGGAGGGCTATATTTTTCTTACTTCAAGTTGATTCTCCATTAAAACATATTATGAACGAGTTGGAGCGGTACTATAGGGTATTAGAATTAGAGCCTGGGGCGACGATTGAGGAAGTTAACCAGGCTTATAAAGATTTGGTGTTTGTCTGGCATCCAGATCGATTACCTAAAGATAATCTCCGCTTACAACAAAAAGCCCAAGATAAACTCAAAGCTATTAATGAAGCGCGGGAAAGATTGCGCTCTTTAAACGGTAAGCATCAACATATTTATCATTCTCCTAGACCCCAACCTCAAAAAACATCCACAGATCACTATCAGCCACCCAGACCTCAACCTCAAAAAACATCCACAGATCACTATCAACCACCCAAACAAAATCCAGATTTAAGTGGTAAAGATTTCAGTCAAGCTAATTTAAGTAATAAAGATTTATCTGGTAGAAATCTTAGTTATGCTAACTTGAGTGGTGCAAATTTGAGTGATACTTTCATGCACAAAGTTATCTTGAGAGGTGCAAATTTATCAGAGGCAAATTTATTTCGAGCTAATTTGCTCTTAGCTGACTTAAGAGAAGCAAACTTACGTGCTGCTAACTTAATTGGCGCGGATTTAAGTGGTGCGGATTTGCGGGGTGCTGACTTAACCGGCGCAAGAATTCGCTCAGGCGATCGCCTGTTGGTAAAATTAATTGGTGCAAACTTAGCTGGTGCGATTATGCCTGATGGTGAGGTGCATAAGTAGTCATTAGTCATTAGTCATTAGTCATTAGTCATTAGTCAACAGTCAATACTCATTACTCATTACTTATTACTCATTACTCATTACTCATTTGTTTTTATCACTTGCTTGATGTCTATGAACATTGTAATTATCGGGTGCGGCTACGTTGGTTTGGCTGTCGCTAAATATTGGCGGCAAAATTCGTCTTTTAATATTACTGTCACCACAACTACACCTGAGCGTGTGTCATCATTAGAATCTATTGCTGACAAAGTGATTGTCACCACGGGTGATGATTTAGAGGGTTTAAAATCAGCTACAGAAAATCAAGATGTTGTGTTATTAACTGTTGCACCAAAAGGAGGAATTAGGTATCAAGAAACTTATTTAAATACTGCACAGAATTTAGTGACTGTTCTTCAACAAAATTCTACTGTTAAACAATTAATATATACAAGTACCTTCTCTATTTATGGCGATCGCAATGGTGAATGGGTAGATGAAGACACACCACTTCAACCTACCACCTCTAAGGGCGAAATTTTACAAGCGACGGAAGAAGCCTTACTGCAAGGTGCTAGTGACAAGTTGCGCGTTTGTATCTTGCGGCTAGCAGGGATTTATGGTGACGGTAGGGAATTGATTAAAATCTTTAGTCGCTTTGCTGGTAAAACTCGTGCTGGTAGTGGTGGTGAAATTGCTAACTGGATTCATTTAGATGATATTGTCTCAGCTATAGAATTTGTCAGAAATCAGCAATTACAAGGTGTTTTTAATTTGCTGAATGATGCCAATATCACTAATAAAGAGCTACTAGATACACTCTTATCAAAATATAATTTACCCTTAATCTCTTGGGATAGTTCAGTCAAGAGCGATCGCCTATATAATGCTAGAGTCTCTAACCAAAAAATCAAAGCCGCAGGCTATCAGTTAATTCATCCCCAAATCATTTTTTAGTAAATACAAAATTCTGGGAATTATGCAAGCATCTCCACCCACCCAGTTTTACAGTTGGCAAAATTATCAATGTGCATATACATTACACCAACCAGATAATTACCAAGCTGAAGGGACACCTTTATTATTAATTCATCCCATTGGTGTAGGTTTATCAGGGAAGTTTTGGCAACGCTTTATCAATGAATCTTTTAATCAAGGATATTCTAATATAATTTACAACCCCGATTTATTAGGCTGTGGCGGAGGTGATAAACCTCATGTGGCTTACACGCCTAAAGATTGGGCAGAACAGTTACAATATTTTTTACAAAATATCATTCAAAAACCTGTAATTGTCATAGTACAAGGTGCTTTACTCGCAGTAGCATTAGAACTAGTACAACTAGAATCAAATTTAATTGCTGGTTTAATATTTACCAGTCCCCCAACTTGGACTGTAATTACTAATCAATATTCAGCCTGGAGACAAAAGTTTTTTTGGAATTTATTTGATTCGCCTCTGGGAAATGCTTTTTATCGGTATGCACGTACTCCCAAATTTTTACAGTCTTTTTCTACCCGACGATTATTTGCCGTAGCTGATACAGTTGATGGGGAATGGTTAAATACTCTCACCGCAGACGCAGCCAATATGGCTACTCGCTGCGCTGTCTTTTCCTTTTTAGCTGGATTTTGGAAGCAGGATTATAGTAGCTTGATTGCTGCTATCCAAAAACCTACGCTAGTAGTTTTAGGAGAATCAGCTTCCAGTATGAGTCAGGAAGGAAAAGGCGAGACACCGGATATTACTCTAGCCAATTATCTTGCTTGTTTACAGCAAGGGACTGGGGTAAAAATACCAGGGAGAAACGTTTTACCCTACGAGTCTACTACCGAATTTGTGCGTGCGATCGCTCCATTTATAGGAGTACCAGTCAGGATGTAGGGGTATTATCTATCACTCCTATACGCAAAGCAATACGTTTATACTTACTAGCATCATAGGGAATACCTGCGTGCATCACTTGGGAGTTGTCCCAAAGCACAATATCCCCTGCTTGCCAAACATGAGCATAAACCGACGTGCGTTCCAGAACAGTCTGAAATAACTCTTGCCAAAACTGTTTTGCTAAATCTAATTGCTTCTCCATTCCCACAACAATTGATGTATCTGAGCCAAGATATAGCCCCTTTTTTCCTGTTACCTGATGAGTGGAAACAATGGGATGTATTTTCATTGGTACATCCTCGCCTGGCTGATAACTTCTAGGCGGCAAATGATACATAGACATTTGCTCTAACTGTTGCTGATGCTCAGAATCAAGATTATTGTAAGCTTCTATCATATTGATAAATTCCGTGGTGTGGGGCTGACCATCAACCCCAACTGGGGGTATTTGCACACCATAAAGCATCACCACATACAAAGCATTCATTGCTAAACCCTCTGTTGTGGGGAGTAAATCTTTGTCATGATGCCATTGCCAAGCAAACTTACCTCTAATTTCCTGATTATCCTCAACAGGATTTCCTAAAATAGCTACACCCGAACTTTGTAAATTTGCATCAATTTTTGGATCTAGAGATTTAGCTGGATAATTAAATCTAGACTCTCCGAAAGTTTGGTAAGCAAATTTCTTCAAATCTGATGCAGTTAGATGTTGATTTCTAATCACAATTACGCCATTTTCCCAAAGATAATTTTTCAATTCATCTACTTGTTTAGCGGTAACTTGTTTGATATCGCACCCCGGTAGCACTTCTTGACCAAGTAGAGGATGTTGCTTGACTGTGGTGTATTGCATTTTTTCAACCTTTTTATCTCAATATTTTTTGGTATGATTTTGCAGATCAAGTCATACCAATTCACAAGTTGAAATGTAGAATTCTTCTGCTTGTTCAAGAAGGCTAATTATGCTCTGAACCAAAATCTAGCCTCAAAAATTACATAGAATTTCTATTTTTATTTCTAAATAAGCTTGGTAAAAAAATCGTCAATCTGTAGAAGGATGTATCTTGAATACTCTACTTGGTAGCTTCCCTGCCTTTCCCCAGTGCAGATAATAAGATAAAATTGTAAAGAAATATTAAGAATATACGTGCATGAATTGGTTTATTCCTGGGATAGGACTGCTGTTAGGACTATTGGCGATCGCAATTTTATTGTACTTGGTGACTGCTCGCCGTTATGAATCATCCAACTCCGTAGCCAATTCCTATGACCAATGGACTGAAGACGGGATTTTAGAATTCTATTGGGGTGAACATATTCATTTAGGTCATTATGGTTTACCGCCACGACGCAAAGATTTCTTGACCGCTAAATCTGACTTCGTACATGAAATGGTGCGCTGGGGTGGATTAGATAAGTTACCACCTCAAACCACCGTTTTAGATGTAGGCTGTGGAATTGGCGGTAGTAGCCGAATTTTGGCACGAGATTACGGGTTTGCCGTCACAGGTATTACCATCAGTCCCCAACAAGTCGAACGCGCCCAACAATTAACTGCACCGGAACTTGACGCACAGTTTCTTGTAGACGATGCAATGGCACTCTCTTTTCCAGATGCTAGTTTTGACGTTGTATGGTCAATTGAAGCAGGCCCCCATATGCCTGATAAAGCAATATTCGCCAGGGAATTGATGCGGGTATTAAAGCCGGGTGGAATCATGGTATTAGCTGACTGGAATCAGCGAGACGACCGCCAAAAACCTCTGAATTTTTGGGAAAAACCAGTCATGCAACAACTATTAGACCAGTGGTCTCATCCAGCGTTTGCTAGTATTGAAGGCTTTGCAGAACAGTTGACAGCAACAGGACTAGTTTCTGGCGAAGTCATCACAGCCGACTGGACACCACAAACACTACCTTCTTGGCTAGATTCCATCTGGCAAGGCGTAATTCGTCCAGAAGGATTAGTGCGCTTTGGTTTCTCTGGTTTGATTAAATCCCTACGTGAAGTCCCCACTCTACTATTGATGCGGTTAGCCTTTGGTACAGGTTTGTGTCGGTTTGGGATGTTTCGCGCTGTCCGGGCTGAGAATGTGGTAAAAGAGAACACAGAGAAGTTAGAGACTTATGTGTAGTGTAGTTTGTAGTAAGCACTTTAGTGCTTAGATAATCAGGAAAGGACTAAAGTCCTTACTACGAACTTTGGCTGAATTATCTGAGTGGCCCGCGAGTCACGCCTAATTGACTCTGCAACTTCAACTCGCGCCAGAGTTGAGAACCTGTGATTTCACCCATCAGTAAATGACGGTATCGCTGTATAGTTTGAGTCACCTGTTCTGGTGTTTCATTCACGAACTCAATGCGGAAATGACGCAATCCTAACTCAATCAAACGTTGTACGTACTCTGCTCCGGTTTGGGCAGTACCATTAAATACAGTATTACGGCAACCAGCATCAGCTTGCAAAATATGTTCACTACCGACGCGATCGCGCAGTTTCACTTCATGCTTTTCGCAAGGTCTGCCACAATTAGTATAGTCCGTCCCTTCCGAAAGAAACGCACAAAACACACAGTGTTCCATATGGAACATCGGCATATGTTGATGAATAGTCACCTCAAACCATTCTGTAGGGGAAGTTGTGAGTAAGTCTTCCAGTTGAGTAACATTCAAATCATAAGATGCTGTTAGACGTTCTAAGCCATAACGCTGTTTAAAATAGTCTGCGGTCAAAGGATTCGCAACATTCAGAGAAAAATCTCCAATACAACGTTCCTCGGCGAAAAATTCCAGTTGGTCATAATTCCGCACCAAATAACCATCTGCCTCACAAGCCCGTACTTGTTGCAAAATCCAATTTTCCCCAGGCTTAGTAATACGGGGAGGCGCAACCCAAATACTGGGGACTGGGGACTGGGGATTGGGGACTGGGGCATTACTTCCTTGTCCCCCTTGTCCCCCTTGTCCCCCTTGTCTCCCTTGTCTGACTTCACGAACCAACCGCACTGCTTCCCGATAAACGCGGGGGTCTTCAAACTCACAGTAAAGTGTTTCTACGCCAGCATTAATTGCAGCTTGGAGTTGTTTGAGGTTGCGGACTAGAACTATAAGTGAAGGAGATACAGCAGATGGGGTAGATTTGGAGGGGAGTAGGTCTTTAACAGTGGCTTGGGGATTTAGTTCCCAGCGTTTGGGCTGAGAACGTAACTCCTCTAACTGGGTGACGATTTCCCGGCGTATCCGGTTTAATTCACTCACAGGTAACATCACCTGACCACTGAGATGATTGGTTAATGTTCCCAAACGGAAAGGAGTGTTACCTAGACGACCTAACTGTTCTTGGAGGCGTTTTGTATCTAATGGTTTGGTGTGGGCTGGTGTCAGTGTAATTTCTGATGCGACTTTCAAAATATTACCAACTGCATCACGAGCGATCGCAATTAATCCCTCACCCACTTCGCCATAAATTTCTACATCAATGGGACGCTGAAATTGTGGATTTTCCCCCGCATAACTCTGACGCAGTTGTTTATCTAATTCTGGGTCGCTAGTCTTCCACAACTTATCACCGACATGAACACGGCGAAAATTCACATTACCTCGTCCAAAGGTTAAGACAGCATCTTGACCTTTTTGGATAACCTCATAAACCCGACCCCCTTCTTCCTTCGCCTCTGGATGACCGCAATCAAACACCACACCATCCCCAGCTTTCAAGGGTGCGGCTAATTGCACCGTCACCTGTTCATTCCGAATGCGGGTAACTTCCCCTAAATAAACCCCCCGCTTCTTCCCAAACCGTGCATGAACCAACTCTTGATTATTAATCCCCGCAAACCAACCTGTGTAAAGTCCACGGGAAAACGCCATTTCCAAATCGTAGCGTTCTTTACTTCCCCCCTGCACCCCTGCACCCTCCGAAGTTCCGATCGGAGGAAGCCTCCGCTCGGACTTCTCTCTGCACCCCTGCTTGGCTATCACCCTATCTAATGCTTGACGATAAACACGAGTAACATTAGCCACATACTCCGGTGATTTGAGCCGACCTTCTATTTTCAGACTAGTTACCCCAGACTTCACTAAATCCGGTAAGACTTCCAACCCCGCTAAATCTTGGGGACTGAGTAAATATTTGCGTTCTTTTAAATCGATAATTTCCCCATCAGCAATTAAATCATAGGGCATTCGGCAAGCTTGCGCGCATTCTCCCCGATTCGCTGAACGTCCGCCTAAAGCTTCACTCGTTAAACATTGACCAGAATACGCCACACACAATGCACCATGCACAAAGACCTCAAGGGGTAGAGTCGTCTCGCGCTGGGTGATTTGCTGCTGAATTTTGTTAATCTCTTTGATGGAACATTCACGGGCTAACACTACTAACTGACAGCCCAAAGACTTGGCAAATTCTACCCCAGCCGCACTAGTAACGGTCATTTGAGTAGAGGCGTGAATGGGGAAATCTGGGGAAAGGTGACGAATTAACCGACAAATACCCACATCTTGAACAATCACCGCATCTACACCAGCCGCGATAATTGTACGGAGATATTGTTGGGCTTGTGTTAGTTCTTTGGGGAAAATCAAAGTATTGACGGTGACATAACCTTTAACACCGCGACGGTGTAGAAAGGTCATTAGTTCTGGTAAGTCTGCTTCAGTGAAATTTTCCGCCCGCATTCTGGCGTTAAATCTATCTAAACCAAAATAAATTGCATCTGCACCATTTTCTACAGCCGCTTTCGCACATTCCCAGTTACCAGCAGGTGCGAGAATTTCAGGAATTAATTGGTGAGAATTAGCAATTTCCATTAGATTTAATTTAGGTTTATATAGCTAGTCGCAGGTTTATAATTTTAACTCAATATATCAAGTGGCGTTGCATATTTGTGGGGTGGGCTGTCTCACGCATTCGCCGCCAGGCGTTCCGCTTGCGGTAGGCGCAAAGGCACAAAGAGGATAAGGAGTTTAAGACTTTAAAATATTGAGTAGTGTCTATCCAGTGTCGATATGTTTAAAGATTTAGATGAATTAGTTTAGTGATATTTATTTAAACTTCTCTCACTCTCTGCGTGCAATAAAATCATTTCCTTCTCCTCCACACCCATGCCCGATACTAATTTTACTACTACTGCTCCACTGACATCTGAAGTTTCATCTGTTGCAGTTTTACAAGAGAAGATTTTAGCTATCCGCCAGACTTTGCGCCCTGGACAGCAACAAATGGCTGATTGGCAATCTGGTCCACTGGCTGTTTCTGCTGTTCCTGGTGCTGGTAAATCTACGGGGATGGCGGCGGCGGCTGCGATCGCAATTGCTCGTCAATATCAAAATGCTCTGCAATCACGCCCTTTGGCTCGTCGTCAGTTGGTGGTAGTAACTTTTACACGTTCTGCGGCTGCTAATATTAAGTTAAAAATTCGCGACTATCTCAAGCAGTTATCTCTACCCCAAACTGGTTTTGCTGTTTATACTCTGCATGGTTTGGCTCTCAATATCGCTAGTCGTCACCCTGATTTATCGGGTTTAGATTTAGAAAACGTCACCCTCATTACCCCCAACCAAAGCCACCGCTTTATTCGCACCGCCGTAGAACAATGGATTGTCAATCATCCCCGTCTATATTTGCAGTTATTGGAAGGACAGCAATTTGATGGTGAGGAGACAGAAAGGTTACGTCGTCAGTCGGTGCTGAGAACTGAAGTTTTACCAGACTTAGCAACTACTGTGATTCATGAAGCCAAAAGTTCTGGGATTTCTCCTGCTAAATTACGACAATGGAGCGAACAAACCACAGATGCGTATGAGATTTTAACTATTGCCGCCGGATTGTATGAAGAATATCAAAATCTCATGCGATCGCGTGATTTTATCGACTACGACGACATGATTTTGGCTGCTCTCCGCGTCCTAGAAAACGACAGCGCACGCCGCATTGAACAAAACCAAGTTTTCGCCGTCTTTGAAGACGAAGCCCAAGACTCTAGCCCATTACAGACGCAGTTATTAGAGATTTTGGCGAGTGAAGGGAACTGGGAAGCAGGGGGAGCAGGGGGAGCAGGGGAAGCAGGGGAGGAAATTCAATACTCAATGCCCCATGCCCCATGCCCTATGCCCCATGCCCAATTCCCGATAAATTTAATCCGAGTCGGTGATCCTAACCAAGCGATTAACTCGACCTTTACACCGGCTGACCCGATTTATTTTCGGGAGTTTTGCCAAGGGTGCGATCGCTCTGGTAGATTGGCAACAATGGATCAAGCCGGTCGCAGTACGCAGATCATTATTGAAGCGGCTAATTTTGCTCTGCAATGGGTGAATAGTTCCTATGGAGCGAAAAGTCAAAAGTCTCCCCAACTTCCTACCCCCTTTAGTCTGCAAATGATTCGTCCTGTTCACCCCACGGATGTCAACCCTATAGCCGTCGGTCAAGGTTTGGAAATTCATATACCCCGTGATATTCATCACACGGTCGAATTACTGGGTAATAGGGTAATTGAGCTATTAACCCAAGATATGACTAAAAGTGCGGCGGTGTTAGTGCGTGAAAATCGCCAAGGTCGTTGGTTATCTCAAGCACTAGAACCACTGTGTAAGGAAAATAATATTAATATATTTGATGTGGGAGAGAGCGATCGCCGTTCCCATGTTCCCCAGGAAATATTAGCACTACTACAATTTTGCGATCGTCCCCATTCTCCCGACTACCTCAAAACCGCCCTAGAAGTATTGGTACAGCGTCAACTCATCCCCACCCAAGACCTCAACGCCCTAGCCAGTCTCCCTGAAGAATTTCTCTATCCCAGTCCCTTAGCCGCACCCCAACCAGAACCAGTCCAAAAAGCTGCCCACCTGTGTCGTAGTTTACTGCGCGCCCGTTTGGAATTACCTTTGTATCAGCTAATTTCCTTCTTAGCTTTAACCTTAAATTACGACCAAGCCGAATTAGCCACAGCCGACAAACTCTCAGAACGAATCAACAAACAAATCGCTGTGAATAACTCAATGGGTTCGATGCTTTCGGTGCTAAGTGAAATTGTCAGTTCCGAACGCTTTGAACCAGTTGAAACAGAGGATGTAGAAGCCCGTTACACTCGCCCTGGTCAAATTACTATTATCACCATGCACAAAGCTAAAGGGTTAGATTGGAACTATGTATTTTTACCCTTCCTCCATGAAAACCTGATTCCTGGTAGGTTCTGGGTTCCACCCCAAAGCCAATTTTTAGGCGACTTCACCCTATCAGAAGTAGCCCGCGCCCAAATTCGCGCCGCCCTCCACGGTGAAACAAGCATCCCCGAAGTCACCCCAGCCTGGGAACAAGCCAAACACCTCAAAACAGCCGAAGAGTATCGTTTACTTTATGTAGCGATGACTAGAGCCAAACAACTATTATGGATGTCTGCGGCACAAAAAGCCCCCTTCACCTGGAGTAAACCAGAAAACCTCCAAGAACAAGCCCCCTGTCCAGTGTTCTCAGCCTTGAAGCGTCAGTTTCCTGAATGTGTCGTTAGGGGTTTATAGGTTTCGGGGTATCAGGAAGTAACCAATTTTCAACCGTTAAATTCTGAAAAAACTCAAAATCAGTAACATTGTTAGTTACTAAAATTAAATTATGACAGTAAGCAATACTCGCAATTTGACCATCTACAAAAGCGGGGGTTTTGCCAATCTTGGATAATCTAGCCCTTTCTTGGGCGTGCCATTGTGCTGCATTTAAATCGTAGCCAATGACTGGTAAATTTAATACCGATTCCTGAATATAATTCCAAAGAGTCTCTCGCCGTTTAGATTCGGGTAATCGCAAACATCCATGTAAAAGTTCATGAACAACAACACTAGCAACGGCAACTTCTGATTTATGAGTATCTAGTTTATACAAAACATGAGCATTGGGAATAGGGCGTGCTGGCTCTGACAGAATATTGGTATCAAGTAAGTATTTCAGACTCATAGATTAATTTCTCTGCCCACACTCCGATCTCGTAGGTCAGCGAAATCATCATCAGTGAAAATAATACCCTCATTTTCGATAACACTTCTAAATTTTTGTAATCCCTGCCAAAAATTATCACCTCTAGATTCCTCCTTCTTTTTACTGAGGTAATCAAGCAAATAGTCCTGTTCAGCTTGCGGTAAACTTTCAATAGAACTAATAATCTCTTGTAAAGTCATCATAGAACCTCACTAATCAATTAAATCCTACATTTTACTGAGGAACTACCAAAAATTAAGGGACTCCCAACTTAAAAGATATCCTAATCACTGCGTATGCAAGGGGGTAGGGGAGGCAGGATAGACAAGGTAGAATTTCTTACCCCATTCCCAATGCCCAATGCCCAATGCCCCATTCCCAATTCCTAATTACCATAAATTAATCGAATGGTAAGGATAGCAACCTTGCGTCATTAAAAGCTACTACTCTCACAGTAACTAGTTTTCAGTTAAAATCAACCCTGAGTAAAAAGACAGTAAGTTAAATGCAACTTTGGTGAAGAAAAATTGCTAGAGTGAACACAGTGAGCCTTAATGTCTAATCGCCAAAACCTATATATCTCATGGATTTTGCTAATCTTGCATCCCAATTAAATGCGGGAACGATTTTACCAGAGGGAATTGTCATTGTTACCCTCATGGGGGTTTTGCTCGTTGATTTGATTTTAGGGCGGACATCTTCACGCTGGATTGGATATCTAGCGATCGCAGGTTTACTAGCTGCGACTGTCGCCCTAGTATTTCAATGGGATGCTACTAATCCCATCTCTTTTAGCGGTGGTTTTAATAGTGACGACCTCAGTATCGTTTTTCGCGGTATCGTTGCTTTATCTGCCGCAGTTACTATATTGATGTCAATTCGCTACGTTGAGCAGAGTGGCACTGCTTTAGCAGAATTCATCGCTATTTTATTGACAGCAACCCTCGGTGGGATGTTTGTCTCTGGGGCTAGTGAGTTGGTGATGATTTTCATCTCCCTAGAAACCCTGAGTATTTCCTCTTACCTACTGACAGGTTATACCAAACGCGACCCCCGT